>CAYVLI010000011.1:16878-18813 GCA_964452105.1 uncultured Nitrospinota bacterium | reverse complement strand
ACGCTGTGAGTATAAGTATGGTAATCATAAGACATCAATTGCATCATACTGTGCAAGGCTTTCTGCTCTGAAAGTATGTAATCCACGGCATTCTCGACTATGGCTTTGGATTTCTTCAGGTTCCCGCTGGACTCGGGGTTGGACAAGATATCCTTAACCCTGTGAGTGGCGCAATCATAGAAGAGCTTTGATTTCTTTTCAAGGGGGATATCCTCAGATTTAAGGAAATAGGTGAGGTTACCCTCCAGGTAATCCATAACTATATCTTCATCTTCCGAATCCACGAACACGCATAGAACGTTGTTGGACATCAGCCGGTTAACATCGTTAAGGGTCACCGACATTTCTTTTCCCTTGTAGAGTATATATTGGCCGTTGTTGTTGGCACACAAGTAAAGGTTGCAGCCCAAGAGAGTATCTGGTCTGATCTTATCCAGTTCCAGAGCAATGTATTTTTTTTCTTGACTCATTTTTAAAATAGTATCTTAAAACAGGATGTCAAATACCCAGCCAAAAGCATACCCTCAAACTTCTTTTCGTCATAAGCAGATAAAATACTTAACACTTATTCATAACCCTGCCAACTGCCACATACGACCCGTATTCTTCGGGTCTTTCTACCATATACGATGAAGCTATGGTTACCGCTAAAACGCTGTATAGGATATGCTCGGATTTGCCATCAATAATATCCCGTTTGTTCGAATCCACAAGGACAGGCCGCGCATCCCAGGCCAACAGGTAAGGTTTGCAGGCGTCTGTTTCAACAGATGGAAAAACTTGAAATGTAGCGCTCGGATAAGTCATCATCGGGTTTAACTTTACAGACAGCTTTATTTATGTTACCTTAAATAGTGGTGGTTTCCGTTCGGGAAACCTATGGATAAATACTCTTTTCGACATCGGGAGGCGGTGATGTCGGGACATTCCAAGTGGTCCAGCATAAAGCACAAGAAGGCTGCGGTAGACGCAAAAAGGGGTAAGCTGTTCACCAAGCTCATCAAGGAAATATCCGTTGCCGCCAGGACGGGAGGAGGCGACATAACTTCAAATCCTCGCCTGCGCACGGCGGTCCAAAACGCTAAAGCAGCCAACATGCCCCACGATAACATCCAGAGGGCAATCAAGAAGGGAACCGGCGAGCTTCCGGGGGTCTCCTATGAGGAAGCGAGGTTCGAGGGTTACGGGCCCGGGGGAGTGGCCATACTCGTGGACATTCTCACCGATAACAAAAACCGCGCGGTATCAGAAATAAGACACATCTTCTCCCGCAACGGGGGAAACCTTGGCGAGCCCGGATGCGTGGCATGGATGTTCGAGAAGAAAGGCCTGATACTTATAGAAGACACCGAAGCGAGCGAAGACGCCATCATGGAAGCGGCCATCGAGTCGGGCGCCGACGACGTCAAGGCCGAGGGCGACAGCTTCGAGATAATCACCGACTCCGCAGACCTGGAATCAATCGAAAAAGCATTGAAAGAGAAGGGCTTCATCCTGTCAATGGCCGAAGTGAGTATGGCGCCGCAAAGCACCATAAAGCTCGGGAAAAAGACCGCTCAGCAGATTATCAAGCTCATGGACGCGCTGGAAGACCACGAAGATGTCCAGAGCGTTTACGCCAACTTTGATATTCCAGACGAAGTTATGCAGGAAGTAGAGGCCGGATGAGGAGCGCCCCATGCGGGTTTTAGGCATCGACCCAGGAACCCTTCGAACAGGCTATGGGATAGTCTCGGATAGTGGGGAAAAGCTGAAGGCCCTGGACTGGGGTGTAATCAGGACCTCGCAGCGTCAACCATACTGGCAGCGGCTGAAGACCATATATCAGGAGCTGAAAAAGGTCATCGAGACCCACAGGCCCCAGGTGGCCTCCATAGAAGACCTTTTCATGTCCAATAACGCAAGATCCGCCCTCAAGCTCGGTCAGGCCCGTGG
>CAYVLI010000011.1:2237-16778 GCA_964452105.1 uncultured Nitrospinota bacterium | reverse complement strand
ACCTTTTCATGTCCAATAACGCAAGATCCGCCCTCAAGCTCGGTCAGGCCCGTGGAGCGGCCATTCTGGCCGCCTCCAACATGGGCCTCGAGGTTGAAGAATACACCGCCTTGCAAATAAAACAGGCCATCGCGGGCTATGGTCGCGCGGAAAAAGAGCAGGTGAGCAGGATGGTCTGCACGCTGCTGGGTATCTCCTCAAAGATAGAAAACAGTGATACCACAGACGCGCTGGCGACGGCAGTATGCCACATCCACTCCGCAGCCATGCTGAACATTCACCGTACTGAAAAAAGCCATAATTCCCGGTAGCAATAGATGATAGCAAGGGTCACGGGAAAATTAGCGCAAAAAAGCCCCAATGAAACCATTATAGATACCAATGGTGTGGGGTATCTCGTCCACATCCCGCTATCGACATATTACCTCCTTCCCGAGCCTGAACAGACGGTAATGCTTCACATATACACCCACGTTCGAGAAGATGCGCTGGTGCTCTACGGTTTCAAGACTCTTGCTGAAAAAGAGAGCTTCGAACTGCTCATAGGAGTCACAAACATCGGTCCCAAGCTGGCGCTGAATATCTTAAGCGGCATAGCCGTTGAAGATTTGAGAAGAGCTATCGCCGAATCGGACCAGATTATTCTTAACTCCGTGCCTGGCGTAGGCCCCAAGACAGCAGAACGAATCATTTTCGAACTGAGAGATAAGATAGGTTATCCAGCAGAAAAGGAAGAAGTGGGGGTAGAGTCTTCATTGGGGGGAAGGTTGAGCGAAGAGGCTGTATCCGCTCTCCTTAACCTGGGTTATCCACACCCCATGGCCGAGAAGGCGGTCTCCCGTGCAGCAAAATCGATGGAGAATGTCCAGGAACTCAAGGAACTGATAAGAGAATCGCTCAAAATACTGTCCGGTTAAACTTATTGAATGGAGACGATCAGTGAATCGTCTCCGCCTGCGGGATAAAAACAGGGGACAACCTTGGAAGATGACAGGATAGTAGATCCGGAACCGAAATCCGGCGAACTGGAGTATGAAGCCGGGCTGAGACCGACGAGCTTCGCCGAATACGTCGGCCAGACCAAGGTGATCGAAAACCTCAAAGTCTTCATCGCCGCAGCAAAAGGCAGGTCTGAACCGCTGGACCACGTCCTGTTCTACGGCCCTCCGGGGCTGGGCAAGACAACCCTCGCCAACATTATCTGTACAGAATTGGGAGTGAACATAAAGAGCACCTCCGGCCCGGCCCTGGACCGGCCCGGAGACCTTGCCGCAATACTCACAAACCTCAAGGACAAGGATATCTTTTTCATAGACGAAATACACCGCCTGAACCGGGTGGTGGAAGAGGTTCTCTATCCCGCCATGGAGGATTTTCAGTTCGATATAGTCATAGGTCAGGGGCCCAGCGCTCGCATAATAAAGCTGGATTTGCCCAGGTTCACGCTGGTCGGAGCGACCACCAGGGCAGGGCTTATCACCTCTCCCCTGCGAGACCGTTTCGGAGTGGTTTTCAGGCTGGATTTCTACAGCGCCGAGGAAATAGAGACCATCATCAAAAGATCCTCAAACATCCTCCAGGTTCATATCGACCGTGAAGGCGCTGCGGAACTGGCCCGCCGCTCACGGGGAACTCCGCGCGTGGCCAACAGGTTGCTGCGGCGCGTGAGGGATTACGCTCAGGTCAAGGCAAACGGCGACATAACAGGAAGCGTGGTAAGACACGCCCTGAGTATGCTGGATGTGGACACAGAAGGACTGGACAGCCTGGACAGGAAACTCCTCATCACCATCATTGAGAAGTTCAACGGCGGCCCTGTGGGCATAGAGACGCTGGCAGCGGCCATACAGGACGACAAGGAGACTCTCGAGGACGTGTGTGAACCCTTCCTGCTTCAGAAAGGGTACCTCGACCGCACTCCTAGAGGACGAAGGGCCACGCTTCTCGCCTACCAGCATCTGGGCATCGACTTAAAGGAATCCGACAGCCCATCCTCGGAAGTAAAAAAGCAGGCCAGGCTCTGGTGACTAAGATTGTCATCTCCGTGAGAACGGAAATCCGGCCGTAATGAGAACGCTTCGGGCGGTCCCGCGTACCGCGGGTTCAAAACCCGCCCCTGTCTTATCCTCAAGGCACTCCCGCTCCGGGCTCTTGCACCAGGTTGTAAATTAGATAATAGATAAAGAATCGGGAGGAAAAGTAATGCGATGCAAGGGTTAGGGCAAGTGGGCAAGGCGCTGCTAATCGTGGGACTGATTATTGCTTGTATAGGCCTGATTATCATGTTCGGCAGCAAGATACCTTTCCTGGGAAGGCTGCCCGGGGACATCTACATCCAGAAAAGGAATTTTTCCTTCTATTTCCCCATTACCACCTCTATACTTATCAGCATAGTACTTACGATAATATTTACCCTCATTTCTCGAAAATAGTACACCAGGAACCCTTCGCAAATGCTGAAACTGTCCGATTTCGATTACAATTTACCTCCTTCCCTCATTGCTCAGTATCCGGCTGAACGAAGAGAAAATGCCAGGCTGCTGGTTCTCAACCGGCAGGATGGCTCCATGGCCCACAAGCATTTCTACAACGTTCTCAAATATCTCAAAGCAGGCGATGCGCTGATCATGAACGACACCAGGGTGACCCCTTCACGCCTGATGGGCCACAGGGAGGACACGGGAGGCAAGGTGGAGATGCTGCTTCTCTCCGAGCTAAAAGAAGGGAGATGGGAGGCGCTGATCAAACCCCATAAGAACGGCTTGCTGGGGAGGACGATCCTGTTCGGGAAAGGCGACCTCAGAGGGGAAGTGCTGGAACTTAAACAAGGCGGCAAGAGCACCATCCGGCTGAACTGCAGGGGTGAGTTGAAAGAAAAATTACGGCTTTACGGCAGAATCCCACTTCCCCCTTACATCAAGCGGGAAACAGGTCCGGGCTTCGAAAAAACAGAGGCGCTTGATAGAGAGCGCTACCAGACGGTTTTGGCTCGACACGAAGGCTCCGTTGCAGCGCCCACGGCCGGGCTTCATTTTTCCGAGGAACTTCTCGGAAATCTTTCAGACCAGGGTATCAGACTTGTTACCATGACCCTGCATATCGGCGCCGGGACCTTCAGGCCGGTCCGCCAAGAAGACATCACCTCACATACTATGGAACCGGAATACTTCTCACTGAGCCGGGAGAGCGCCGATTCCATCAACGAAGTGAAGGCGTCGGGGGGAAGGATAATCTGCGTGGGGAGCACCGCAACCAGGACACTTGAGACCTGTACAACAAGCGTTGGTCGAATAGAGCCCATGAGCGGATGGACGAGTTTATTCATCTACCCTGGCTATGAATTCAAGGCAGTGGATGCTCTCATCACCAATTTTCACCTTCCCAAATCCACCCTCCTGATGCTTGTTTGCGCCTTCGCCGGGCGTGAACAAACGCTTCAGGCCTATAAAGAAGCCATCAGCAAAGAATATCGTTTTTATAGCTATGGAGATGCCATGCTGATAATTTGAGTTGGCCTGCAAAGTAGATGGATAGATTCCCGCCACTCTTGAATTCTCCTCTGAATGCCCATGCTTGACCAATCGGTATAAAGTTCCAGGGGAAATTTCCGAAAAGATTAACAGGCCGGAATAAAAAAAGGGATGGGACAAAACTGTTCTTAAACCCGAATTTTTTATCAGGCTATACCAAGCCTGCCCTGGGCGGCCACAAGGGACACCCCTACTGGGTTCCCGCTTTCGCGGGAATGCCACTTATAGTTAAATATGTTGGGAAGCGTTTTACTGCAGCGCTGTGGGGTCTCCGCACCCGACAGCAAAGAAATTCGAAAAACAGTTTCTACAGAGCAATAAAAAAAGAAATTTTAAAAATACCTATATAACGGCATCAATGTCATAAATTATCGATGTTCCCGAATTTCTAATTCCAAATCCAGGTTAAATGGATCACTTAAAAGCTTACTTTTTGGAAGTATTTGAACGAAGACGCCTCCAGAAAGTGTAGTTGTGTTTAATCTCTCATATAAGAAACAAGTGGATTTATTCAATGCTTAAATTCAAATCGATAAGAACGCTCCTGTTTGTATCTTTCGTCATAGCAATAGCGTTTCCTCTGTATAACATCCTGTTCATATATCCAGCACTTACCCATTCCTTCCTGAAGCAAGCCGAAAATGAAGCCGTTCGCGTTGGGAACCATATGACAATGATGCTTTTCCAGGATGGCAAAAGTCTGGAAGAAGAAATCAGTAAACCATATTTTGCGACCCACATAGAAAAAGTTAAATCAGGATTCAATTTCTGGAAAATAAAGGTTTATACCGGGAACGGTGAAGTCTTATATTCAACCGATACTGAAGACGTAGGAAAGCTGAACCAGAAAGAATATTTTCACAATATCGTGGCTGCGGGGAATGTTTATTCGAAAGTCGTTAAAAAAGACGCCAGGTCCATGGAAGGCAGGGTAATGATTATGGATGCGGTGGAAACGTATATACCAATTTTTAAAGATAATAAGTTCGCAGGGGCTTTCGAAATCTACTACGATATCACCGGAAGAATGAAAGAACATAACGCCCTGATGTCTCATTTTTACTTTACTCTCTTTGCAGTCACTTTAGGACTTCTGGCAGCGGTGATATTTGCTTCTTTTAAAGCAAGCAAAATCCTCGCAGAGCGCTCCCGCCTGGAGGATAAACTCAAACGAACGGCAAAAGAGCTTGCCAATTCAAACTCGGAACTCAAACATTTCGCCTATATAGCCTCTCACGACCTGCAGGAGCCATTGCGGATGATCTCCGGCTTCACCCAGCTCCTGGCCAAGCGCTACAGGAATAAGCTGGACCCCGATGCAGATGAGTTCATCGAATATATCGTTGATGGAACCAGCCGTATGCGTGATTTAATCAACGGTCTGCTGGCCTATTCGCGTGTGGGAACCAGCGACAAAAAAGCAGAACCCGTCGATTGCAACATCTTGATCGAAAACGTTCTCATAAATCTGCAACCAGCCATCGAGGAGAAGGGTGCGGTCGTCACCCACGATCCCCTACCCACTGTCATGGCTGATGATGTCCAACTGGTTCAGTTGTTTCAGAACCTCATCAGCAACGCAATTAAATTCCACGATGGTCGAGCTCCAGAAGTTCATGTCTCAACAGAACGAAGAGAGGATGAGTGGCTCTTTTCTATTAAGGACAACGGGATCGGCATGGACCCGCAAAATAAAGATAGAATCTTCCTCATATATCAGCGTCTGCATGCCAGAGACGAGTATCCCGGAACGGGAATAGGACTTGCCATTTGTAAAAAGATCGTCGAACGCCACGGCGGGCACATATGCGTTGATTCAAAGCCCGGAGAAGGAGCTACATTTCATTTTTCAATTCCAGCGTGAGAGCTTCGAAACAATGGATATGGATAGAGAAGGCAAACCAGTCGAGATTTTATTGGTGGAAGACAATCCGGGTGACGTCAGGCTGACTATTGAGGCCTTCAGGGAAAATAAGATTTTCAACCATCTGAGCATAGTCAAAGACGGCGTTGAGGCCATGGAATTTCTACACAGAAAGACCGCGTACGCAGACGCACAGAGGCCCGATATAATACTGTTAGACCTGAATATGCCCAGAAAAAACGGCAGAGAGGTGCTGGCGGAACTAAAACAGGATCGCGATCTAAAGCGCATCCCGGTGGTGGTGCTGACCACTTCCAGGGCCGAACAGGACATACTTGAGGCCTATGACCTGAATGCAAACTGCTACATCCATAAACCCGTGGATATCGAACAGTTCTCTAAAGTGGTAAAATCGATTAAAGAGTTCTGGTTCACCATAGTAAAACTACCCTCAGAGTGATGTGGAAATGAGTTCTCAAACAATAAATATCCTTCTCATAGAAGATAACCCCGGGGATGCCCGGCTGCTTCAAGAGACTCTAAAGGACGCAGGCAACGGCCAGTTTGAGTTGCAGCACGTGAAGAGGCTCGACGAAGCTCTTAAACTACTCGATGAAGAGAATTTCGGCGTGGTCTTGCTTGACCTGGAACTCCCGGACAGCGTCGGCTTCGACACTTTCTTGCGTGTTAAAGAGCACGCCATTAAATTGCCCATTATAGTGCTCACCGGAATCTACGGAGAGACCCTGGCGGTAAACGCTGTCAAAGCAGGAGCCCAGGATTATCTGGTCAAGGGACAGGTAGATAGCAACCTGCTGGTTCGTTCAATACGCTATGCCATCGAGCGGCACAGACTGCTCGTGATGATGCGCGCCATGTCCATAATAGATGAACTCACAGGATTGCACAACAGGAGAGGTTTTCTGACCCTGGCCCGGCAGCAATTACATGTGGCCAGCCGAATGAAAAAAAATATGACGCTCCTCTTCGCTGATCTGGACGGAATGAAGCTGATCAACGATGCTTTCGGCCATACAGTCGGTGACCAGGCGCTCATCGACACGGCAAACCTCCTCAGGGAGACTTTTCGCCAATCCGACATCGTGGCCCGCATAGGCGGCGACGAGTTTACAGTCCTGGCAATCCAACCGCACGGGGACGACACAGAAGCCATCATCGACCGGCTGCAAAGGAAAGTGGTGGAGCACAACAGCCTTGAACACCGGCCTTACAAATTATCTATGAGCGTAGGGATCGCAACCTACAATCCCGAGATGCCCTGTTCCATCGAGAAACTGTTGAACCAGGCCGATAGATCAATGTACGAGGAGAAGCGCAGTAAACAGAGTCACTTCGATAAAGGTTGATTTTAACGACATTCTCCTATCTCTACTTTTTACCTGTCTCGTAGCTCACCGTATGACCACATAAAATAAAGCGGCCGGCCCCTCCTGTTATTTCCCTTAACTTCGATACAGCTTCAAACCGACAGTCCACGCCCGCATGATACAATAATAATCTACCCGCCGTCGAGTCTCCGCACCCGGCGATACAACTTAGTGGTAAGAAATAGAACCGTCTGTCCTTCTGATAATATCTCTCGACTTAAAGACACTTCCTAAGCCGAAGTTTGTGCTAACATGATAGTAATTCTCATTATCATATTGACTCCAGGACACTGCCGAGACATATTATCACTAAAATGATGATATTTATTCACCGGGAGAAAAAACATGAAATTCACCAGAGCTACTGACTACGCCCTCTTCGTAACGACTCATCTGGCAGGGCTTGAACCGGATGAGAGCATCAGCACCAGAGCCGTGGCCTGTAAATTCAACATTCCGGAAAGGTTTCTGGCCAATATCGTCCACAAGCTGGCTAAAAATGGAATAATCGTTTCTCTCAAAGGTGTCAACGGCGGAATAAAGTTAGCCAGGGATGCATCTCAGATCACCATGCTGGAGGTGGTGGAAGTAATGGAAAAGTCGTTGGCCCTGGTGAAATGTCAAAGCGAGGCTCCTCATTGCCCTCTGGAGAGCAATTGCACCATGAAAGGATTCATGGACAATATATATCGGGAAATGAGGGATTCCCTCAACCTAACCACAATAGATAACTTGAGGTTCTCGGCCGATGGACGCCAGCATGCACTCGAATAAAGGCACAAGGAAAGCACTGATGATGGCAAGAACCATGTGAAAGGATGAGGAGTTTGACCGATATGGACCCGATCCTGAAAATAAAGGACCTATACGCCAGTACCGACGGAAAACAGATACTAAAGGGAATAAACATGACCATAGGCCCGGGAGATGTCCATGCCCTCATGGGGAGGAACGGCTCGGGCAAGAGCACCCTGGCTTATACTCTAATGGGACATCCCAGGTACATAGTGGACAGCGGGGAAATACTTTTCAAGGGAGAAAACCTCCTGGAGCTTTCCCCGTCCGAGAGAGCTCGTAGGGGTATGTTCCTGGCTTTCCAGTACCCCATGGCAATACCAGGGGTGAGCGTGGCCAACTTTATGCGTACCGCTATCAACGCGGTACGCAGCAATGGAGATGCAAAGAAGTCCATTCCCGTCTCGCAGTTCCGCAAGGAGCTCAAGGGCAACATGGACCTGCTCAAGATAGAAACATCCTTCGCTCGGCGCCATCTGAACGACGGCTTCTCGGGAGGAGAGAAAAAGAGAATGGAAGTGCTTCAGATGGCCATGCTCAGGCCGGCACTGGCCGTGCTGGACGAGACGGACTCCGGTCTGGATATCGATGCGCTGAAAATAGTATCCGAAGGAGTCAACAAGGCCATGCATGAGAATATGGGTACGCTCATCATAACCCACTATCAGCGGATTCTGAACTACATCCAGCCGCATTTTGTTCACGTTATGGCCGATGGCCGCATCGTGGCATCGGGTGGTTCAGACCTCGCCCGAAAGCTGGAGGTCGAGGGATACGAATGGCTCGAAAGAGAGGGGGTATCGACAAATGCCGGTTAAACAGTTGGATATAAATCTCGACGAATACAAGTATGGTTTCAGGGACCCGGAGAACTACGTTTACAAGACCAGTAAGGGTCTATCTCAGCAAACAGTCGAAGAAATATCCTGGATGAAACAGGAGCCTGAATGGATGCGCAAGCTCAGGCTCAAGGCCCTGGATATCTTTTTCAAGAAACCCCTCCCCACCTGGGGCGGAGATTTGACCAGGCTGGACTTCCAGGATTTATACTACTATGTCAAACCCTCCGAGAAGCAGGGTAAGACCTGGGACGAAGTCCCTGAGGACATAAAGAAAACCTTCGATAGACTCGGCATACCCGAGGCCGAGCGGAAATTCCTGGCCGGGGTGGGGGCGCAGTATGAGTCCGAAATGGTCTACCACAGCCTCAAGAAAGAACTCCAGGATAAAGGCGTAATATTTCTGGATACCGATTCAGGCTTGCGCGAACACCCTGATCTCTTCAAGGAATACTTCGCCACCATCATACCGGTCGCAGACAACAAGCTGGCGGCTCTGAACACAGCCGTCTGGAGCGGTGGAAGCTTCATCTACATTCCCGCCGGGATAAAGGTGGACATTCCCCTTCAGGCATACTTCAGGATAAACTCTGAGCGCATGGGGCAGTTCGAAAGGACCCTCATCATAGCCGAAGAAGACAGCCAGGTGCACTATGTAGAAGGCTGCACCGCACCTGTTTATTCCTCCGATTCCCTGCATAGTGCGGTGGTGGAAATAATCGTAAAACCTGGAGCACGCGTTCGCTACACCACCATACAGAACTGGTCCCAGAACGTTTACAACCTGGTCACCAAGCGCGCCGTCGCCTATGAAGGCGCCACCATGGAATGGATAGACGGCAATCTGGGCAGCAAGCTCACCATGAAATACCCCAGCGTCTACCTCATGGGGCCTAAAGCCAGGGCGGAGATTCTATCCATTGCCTTTGCGGGCAGGAACCAGTATCAGGACGCCGGCGGAAAGGCCGTTCACGGAGCGTCGGATACCTCCTCCTCCATTACATCCAAGTCCATTAGCAAAAGCGGAGGCAGGACAGCCTACCGGGGTCTTGTGAAGGTTTACAAAGGCGCTAAGAACGTGAAGTCCACCGTGCGCTGCGATGCCCTCATACTGGACAAAGAATCGAGATCGGACACCTACCCCTACATGGAGATCGACGAAGATAAAGTGAGCATTGGCCACGAGGCCTCTGTAAGCAAAATCGGGGAGGAACAGCTTTTCTATCTCATGAGCCGGGGCTTGACCGAACAGGAAGCCGCCATAATGATCGTCAACGGATTCATAGAGCCGCTGGTGAAGGAACTGCCCATGGAGTATGCGGTGGAGATGAACAGGTTGATAGAGATGCAGATGGAAGGCGCCGTGGGTTGATGGGGATAATTGTTGAGGTAACCCTTTTTCAGAAGGGCTCACTCAAACTCACTCCTGAAACTTTTATGCAAGTTATAAATAAGAGGGGTCTGATGAAAGACCCGCAAAGGGAGAAAGCGGCATGTTAGTTGAGAGCAGACTGATGGGAGAAATATCCGAATCGAAAGACGAGCCGGACTGGATGATAGAGAAGAGACTGAACGCCTGGCGTATCTTTGAAGAGACGCCGCTTCCTTCAGGCGGTGAAGAAGCCTGGCGGCGCACGGACGTGAGCCAGTTCGAGTTGAGAGAGGAAGAACCGCTGTACGGCTCCGGGGGGGAGCTCAGCGCATCTGAAGCCGAAAAGGTGATGACCATATCTGCAAACAACGTTTCTTCCTCCTGTGCAGGGCGAATGGTTCAGAAAGACTCTGAGTCCAGGGTGCTTGAATTCGATGCTGAGTATGAAAAGAAGGGCGTCATATTTACTAACCTGAAGTCGGCGACAAGAAAATGCCCCGAGTTGGTGCAGGAGTATTTCATGACCAGATGCGTCAGACCCGAAATGAGCAGATTCGATGCGCTTCATGGAGCGCTCTGGACCGACGGCGCTTTCATCTACGTACCTGAGGGCAGAGAGGTAGTCCTGCCTCTGCACGCCCTCTTCTATCTGGATCTGGAGAAAGCAGCCCTTTTTCCTCATCTGCTTATAGTCCTGGAGAGGGGAAGTAGCGCCACGGTTTATGCGGAATGGCGTTCAGCCGAATCACAGAGTCGGTCGCTCTGTTTCCCCGCCGTGGAAGTCGTCGTGGGCGAGGAGGCTACGCTCAACTATTTCGGGCTTAAGGACCTGGGAAGCGGAACGGCCAGCTTGAGCACGAGAAGGGTCATAGCAGAAAAAGACAGCAAGGTGCTCTGGGTCGAAGGAATGCTGGGCGGCGGCATGTCCAAAGAAAACATGGAGATAATGCTATCCGGCCCCGGCGCGGAGTTGAACATGGTAGGGGCATTCTTTGCTCAGGGCAATCAGCACCTGGACATGTCCCCAAACGTTCATCACATAGCGCCTCATACAAAGGGGGACGTCCTGATAAACGGCGTCCTCAAGGATAACTCGAGGACCATCTTTAACGGAATGGTCAGGATCGAAAAATCGGCCCTCTACACCGAAGCTCAACTGATCAACCACAATCTGTTGCTCAGCCCCGGAGCCAGGGCGGATACCATACCCAGGCTGGAGATAGAGTGCGATGAGGTGAAGGCTTCTCATGGTGTAACAGCAGGCGAGATGGACAGGGATATGCTCTTCTATTGCATGAGCCGCGGCCTGGATGAGAGAGCAGCACAATCCATGATAGTCGACGGGTTTTATGAAAGCCTGCTGCAGCAAATACCTCAGGTGGAGATTCGCAAAATGCTTGGTAGCGCCATCAGGGAGAAGACAGAGATATGAACGAGAAGGCGGTTCTAAAAAAAATAGAAGGATGCAGGGTAAGAGCCGATTTCCCCATCTTCTCTGAATATCACGGGGACAAACCCCTGGTATATCTTGACAATGCCGCCACCACTCAAAAACCGCGCACCGTCATAACGGCCATGAACGAATTCTACCGCTGCTGCAATGCCAACGTGCACAGAGGCATCTATCGTCTGAGCGAAGAAGCGACGGCGCGCTATGAGGGCGCCCATAAACGTATGGCCTCTTTCATCAACGCTCGCAGTTATAGAGAGATAGTATTCGTGAGAAACGCCACCGAGGCCATCAACCTCGTGGCCTACTCCTGGGGCAGGACAAATATTAATGAAGGCGACGTGATCCTGCTTACCGAGATGGAACACCACAGCAACCTGGTCCCATGGCAACTCCTGGCCAGGGAGAAGGGGGCCAGGCTCGAGTTCGTGGAGTTCGACGGCAGAGGCCTGCTGGACCTGGAACAGATGGAGATGTTCCTCAAACGCGGCGTAAAACTGCTCGCAGTCGCTCATGTCTCAAACGTCCTGGGAACCATAAATCCGATAAAGCATATTGTCAGCATGGCGCACAACTACGGAGCGCTCGTCCTCATAGATGCAGCCCAGAGCATACCTCATTTGCCGGTGGACGTCATAGATTCAGGGTGCGACTTCATGGCCTTCTCGGGGCACAAGATGCTGGGCCCCACCGGTATAGGCGTCCTCTACGCCGGACGGGAACTGCTGGAGGAGATGCCACCCTTCATCAGCGGAGGAGATATGATCCGTGAGGTCATGCTCAGGGAGTCCAGATGGAATGAACTGCCCTGGAAGTTCGAGGCGGGCACACCACCCATAGCGGAGGCCATGGGTCTCACTGCTGCCGCGGATTACCTGGACGAATTGGGGCGGGATGAGATTCTCAGTCACGAACAGGAGTTAGTCTCGGAGGCGATGAAAGTTCTTCATAATATCGGCGGTGTTGAGATTTACGGCCCTCCAGCAGAGATGCGGGCAGGCGTCATCGCCTTTAACATAAAAGGCGTTCATCCGCATGACGCGGCAGCGGCCTTCAATGAGGTAGGCGTGGCCATAAGGGCTGGACATCACTGCGCACAGCCGCTTCACGACAAGCTGGGACTTACAGCTTCCTGTCGCATGAGCTTTTACATTTATAACGACGTCCATGAAATCGAGGCAGTCATATGTGGAATCGAGAGAGCGATGAAGATGTACCTCATGTAGTGATGGATGATTTCGCTCGCGAAGTCATACTGGACCACTACAAGAACCCGCGAAACTTCGGCGTCATCGAAGAAGCGGATATCTCTTACCAGGACAATAACCCCTTCTGCGGCGACGAGATAAGGATCGACATCAAGCTGAACGGGAACAGAGTGGAGGACATCAAATTCAGCGGCAAGGGGTGCTCCATCAGCATGGCCGCTGCTTCCATGCTCACCGAAGAAATGATGGGAAAAAGCCTCGATGAAATAAGGGAGTTCGGCAAAGAAAAGATGCTCGAACTGCTGGATATACCCCTGGGGCCTGTGAGAGTGAAATGCGGGCTCCTGGCTCTTAAAATACTCAAGGCCGGGGCTTACGGCATTAAAGGCTGGCCTGGGGAGGAAGATTGATGCACTACAGGGAGGTGATTCAACTGGAGAACTATGTGAAAGCAGCAAAAGTCAACGAAATCCCTGAGGGGAGGGTGAAACGCATTGAGATCGGCGAAACATATATCGCACTGTTCAATATTGATGGAGAGTTCTACGCTATCGATGATACATGCAGCCATGAAGAAGCCTCCCTCTCGCAGGGAGAGCTGGACGGACACATGATAGAGTGCCCGCTGCACGGCTCGCGCTTCGATGTAAAGACGGGTCAGGTCAGGTCCCTCCCCGCCGTGATGCCGATCAAGACTTATAAGGTAGTCACGGAAGGGGACGACATATTCATATTCATGGAATCGGAATAGCTCATCCTTTTTTTAAGGAGGATGATGAAAATGCTCTTAAATAAAGAACTGATTACGGCCGCCCTCATGACCGTGGACGACCCGGAGATGGGAGTCAACATCGTCGATCTGGGATTAATCTATGACATAGATATAGAAGATGATAAGGTCATAATCACCATGACCCTGACCTCCATGGGATGCCCCATGGGCGCCCGTATAATGGAAGACGTGGATTATGCCGCCCGCCTTATACCTGAAGTGAAGGAGGTGGAAATAAAGCTGGTCTGGGAGCCGATTTGGGACCCGGAGATGATGAGCGAAGAGGCCAGAGATCAGCTGGGAATATTTTAGCCGCCTGAATGGAAAATTATTTCCCTTCAGTTGCTCCGTTAACGGCGGTAGCGCCCGCTTCGAAGGCCAGCGCATTTATCTCCAGCGCTTTGGCCCGCTTTTCGCCGAAGAATCTGGCCAGCGCCTTTTTCAGCGATTCCATGGAAACGGCTTCGCTGGCTTGAGCGTACCCGCCCAGAAAGATCATGTTAAAAACTCTCTCATCGCCCAGCTCGCGTGCTATTTCCGTAGCCGGGATGTAGAATGTCTTCAGATCCGGGCGATTCGTCTTTCTCTCAATCATGGAGCTGTTCACCAGTAGCAGCCCGTCCGGCGCCACCGCCTCCTCGAACCTTTCCAGGGATGGGTTGTTAAAGACCGCCACAGCCCCCGGTCTGGCTACCACAGGGGAATCTATCCGTTCATCCGACACTATAACCGTGCAGTTAGCAGTCCCGCCACGCATTTCGGCCCCGTATGAGGGGAAATAGGTGGCGTTCTTGCCTTCGAATACGGCCGCCTGAGCCAATATCTTACCGGCAAGGAGAACGCCCTGTCCCCCGAAGCCGGCTATTATTATCTCTTTCTGCATAAGAAATTTCCGTCCGGTTGTGCGGTGAGATGCCGCCCCTGTTAACTCATCCGCCGTTCATGCTTGAGCGGGATTTAAACCCGCCCCTGCCCTCTATTTAAAGTGAATCCTGAAAAATCCTGTGTGAAAGTGCTTCTTCTTTATGTTTAGTGTTTGGTGTCATTCCCGCGAAAGCGGGAATCCAATATTTTAAATGATTTACGCCTTACCTGGATCCCCCGGTCAAGCCGGAGAATGACAGCGGACAGACTTTTTCATGGGCACTTAAAAGATAATCTCGTATCAGGCCGAAACTGCGGCCGCGCCCACATCCAGTGCGCGCTCGTTCATCTCCATGACGGCTGGCTTCGCACCGAAGAACTTTCTCAAGGCCCGCTTGAGCGAGTCTAAGGAGACCACCCCGCTCACCTGTGCGTACCGCCCCAGCATGATCATGTTTA
>CAYVLI010000011.1:0-2137 GCA_964452105.1 uncultured Nitrospinota bacterium | reverse complement strand
TCTAAGGAGACCACCCCGCTCACCTGTGCGTACCGCCCCAGCATGATCATGTTTATCACGCGCTCATCGCCCAATTCGTGGGCCATATCATTAGCGGGGATATAGACCACCTGAAAGTCATCCCTCTTCGCCTTCCTCTTCACCATGGAGCTGTTTACCAGGAGCAGGCCTCCACCGGCCACCGCCGTTTCGTATCTATCCATAGAGGGGCTGTTGAAGACTACTACCGCCGCCGGCTGAGCAGTCACGGGAGAGTCTATAGGCTTGTCCGAGATTATAACCGTGCAGTTGGCCGTACCGCCCCGCATTTCACCGCCATAGGACGGAAAGAATGTGACGTTCTTGTTCTCAGTCGTAGCCGCCTGAGCCAGCACCCTCCCTGCCAGCAGCACTCCCTGCCCGCCGAAGCCTGCGAATACCACTTCATCGCGCATCTCATCCCCCTGTCTCGTCTTTGAGCACCCCGAGAGGGAAAACCTGCTTCATGTTCTCCTCGATCCAGGCACAGCTGTTCACAGGATTGATTTTCCAGTTGGTGGGACACTGGGAGAGTATCTCCACGATGGAAAATCCTTCCCTGGCGAGCTGGACCTCGAAGGCTTTCTTTATGGACTTCCGGGTCGCCACCAGGCTCTTGTAGTCGTGAACGGACTGGCGCGCCACGTATTTGGCGCCGTCTATGGTGGCCAGCATCTCGGATATGTGCAGGGGAGAGCCGCAATGAGATGAGTCGCGCCCCTGAGGAGTAGTGGTGGTCACCTGTCCCACAAGCGTTGTGGGAGCCATCTGCCCGCCGGTCATACCGTAGTTTGCGTTGTTCACAAAGATGGTGGTGAACTTCTCGCCTCTGTGGGCGGCATGAATTATCTCAGCGGTCCCTATGGAGCCCAGGTCGCCGTCCCCCTGATAGGTGAACACGACTGATTCTGGCAGCGACCGCTTGAACCCCGTGGCCACGGCCGGAGCCCTGCCATGCAGCGTGTATATCCAGTCCAGGTTAAAAAAGGGATAGGATATGCAAGAGCACCCTACTCCGAAAATAGCCACCGTGTCGCCGGCCACTCCGAGTTCGTCTATGACCTCGCAGACCAGCCGATGTATGAGGCTGTGGCCGCAGCCGGGGCAGTAGTAATAAGGCACGCCCGTCAGTGTATCCGGCTTGCCGAAAACCTTGGTCTTCGCTAACGCTTCCAAGTTACCCCCCTTTATTCTGGTGCAGTCAGGTGCGGAGACTCGACAGCACGAAATATTTACATTCAAACTTTTGTTAAAATCCTGTTCATTGAGAAGAAAGTTCTACTATTTGCTGGTAAATCTCCTGGGGTGTGAAGACCGTCCCCACCCTGCCGTAAAAGGAAATGTTCCCCTGGCCCTCCGCCGCCAGCTTGACGTCCTCGACCATCTGCCCGCCGCTGGCTTCTATCACAAGCGTTCTCTTCGCCGCAGAGACGCATTCCTTCATCCTGCTATAGGGGAAGGGGAAGAGTGTTATGGGCCTCAGCATACCCACCTTCGTACCTTCGTCACGGGCCCTTTCCAGCGCCGAACGGGCTATGCGAGCGGTGGAACCGTAGGCAACCAGAAGATATTCCGCATCTTCCGTAGCGGTCTCCTCGTATCGAACTTCGTTTTCCTGGAGATGCTGTTTGAGCTCGGTCGTCTGGTCCTGGAACTCTTGGAAGTAGTTATAGGGCGAGTTCCCCTTTAGCAATATGGGTATCATGCGCGGCTCGCGCTGGTTCTTGTGCCCTACGGTAGCGTAGTCCTTGGGCGAAAGTTCTTTCTCGGGGATGCGCTCCATGGATATCGGTTCCTGCATCTGGCCCAGTATGGCGTCGGTGAGCACCATGACCACCAGGCGGTACTTGTCCGCCAGATAAAAACTCTCCTGCATGATGTCGAATATCTCCTGCACTGTGGACGGCGCGAAGACCAGGTTTATGTATCCGCCGTGACCGCCGCCTTTTGTGGCCTGGAAGTAGTCGAGCTGCGACGGCCCGATGCCGCCGCCGCCGGGGCCCTCACGCATGACGTTCACTATAACACAGGGCAGCTTGGCCGCCGCCAGGGCGGATATGCCTTCCATCATCAGGCTTATGCCCGTACTGGAAGAGGTGATAAGCGCGCGTTTCCCGGC
>CAYVLI010000010.1:10845-19579 GCA_964452105.1 uncultured Nitrospinota bacterium | reverse complement strand
CTCCAGTATTTGGGTGAAGAGAGAGGACTCAGTGGGTGATATTACCGCCCTCGGCAAAGCTCCGGAAACCGAATAGCGCTCCAGGAGCGATGGGTCTCTGCTCACGGCTGCAGCGCCTGCAATTTCTTCCACCTTGTGTATGAATTCGGCCACCGTGAGCATCATATTCCTCTCAACAGAACAGGAAAAATTTTGCGAGGGTTACAGATATCTTCCGGGTCCATAGCCTCTTTGGGCATTTTCATGATGGTCAAATCATCCTGCGAGAAGAGCATGGCCATCTCCTTCTGTTTTTCGATGCCTATGCCATGTTCCCCGGTGATCGTTCCTCCCTGCTCGATGCATACCTCCAGTATTTCTATACCCGCTTTGAGCACTCGATTCATTTCATCCTCGTCCGAGGAATCGAAGACGATCAGGGGATGGAGGTTGCCATCGCCTGCGTGGAAAACGTTGGCCACTATGAGGCTGTATTTATCGCAGATTTCGTTTACCCTGGCCAGCGCCTCCGGCAGCTTTTGGCGCGGCACCGTACCGTCCATGATGTAGCAGTCCGGCTTCATCCTGGCCACCGCGCCGAAGGCGTTTCGCCTCCCGGCCCAGAGCTTGGCGCTTTCCTCTTGTGTTGCTGCTATCTTGACTTTTAGGGCGCGATTGGCCCGACATATCTCCACCACTTGCGGTTGCACCCTTTCCAGCTCTTCCTTCAGCCCGTCAAGCTCTATAACCAGAACCGCTTCGGCTGATGATGGATACCCGAAGCTGTGTTTTGCCTCGACCACTTTGATGGTGTTGTGGTCCATTATCTCCAGAGTCGCCGGGATAATGCCGGCGGCTATTATGGAGGAGACGGCGGTGGCGGCGTCCACTATGTCGTCGAACACCGCCAGCATGGTTCTGGACTCTTCCATAAGCCGGGTTATGCGGACGATTAGTTTGGTGATAAGCCCCAGCGTCCCTTCTGCGCCGACGAGGAGTGCGGTGATGTCATAGCCGGGAAAATCGTTGGCTTCGCCCCCTATTTGAGCGATATCTCCTGAAGGGAGCACTAATTCTACCCCCAGGACGTGGTTGGTAGTGATACCGTATTTGAGACAGTGAGGGCCTCCGGCGTTTACGGCGGCGTTCCCTCCCACCGTGGAAACCTGATGACTGGCAGGGTCTGGTGCGAAGGTGTAGCCCAGCGGCTCGAGAGCCTTTTTAAGGTCCAGGTTTATGATTCCGGGCTCCACCACGGCGCGCTGCCCCAACGTATCTATTTTCAGGATGCGGTTCATCCTCGAGAAGGTTATCACCACGCCCCCTTGGGGAGGAATGGCGCCGCCGCTGATATTTGTGCCGGAGCCTCTTCCCACGAAAGGGGTCTCGTACTCGTTGCAGAGCTTGACCACTTCGGCGACTTCCGCGCCGCTTCCCGGAAGCACGACGCAGCACGGCTTCACTCCGTGGAAGATGGAGGCATCGGAAGAGTAGAGTATAAGGTCTGCACTGGAGTTGAGTACGTTCTCCTCTCCTACGATGCTTTTGAGTTCTGCTATGAGTCCGGTTTTCGGCAATTTCCCTTCCTCGATTGTTTTGATTGAAGGTGCTGCCGCCAGCCGATATTAAATGCTGGCTTCGAAATTATCATAGCACCCTGAAATTGAGGGCGGCAAGGTTTTATTGGGTATGGGGTTGAATTGTCGGTTGTCAAAGAAGGTGGTTTTGGATATTGTGGTGGTGCTGGATTTACACGGAGATGGATGTGGTTCGCATTAAAATACGGGAGGGTTCTGATGATGGCGGATTCACGCGTCGAGCTGGAAAAAGTATTAAAAGAGGATTTTTACTGTCGATGCGGGACATGGGTTTACTCCCCTCAGATGAACAAGAAGGTCAGGGATGAGCAGGGGAATGAAGGGGATGGCATAGGGGATGGCTGCCTGCTGTCCGACGGGACGGGCGACTACCTTGAGTGTCCCGACTGCAAGGAGAAGTATTATCTTATATGAAGCGGTCGGTCGCACTTCACCATATATCTCCTGTGGAGCGGACGGTTAAGGGTGAGCTCGCAGGCGTTTTGCCGTTTTGATGCTTTCGTGTATAATCGAGGATGATTCAGATGGATGAAAGACAGGGTTGTGCCTGGAGATGGTGTGAGTGAATCGAGGATGAGATGAGTATAGGCCCCGGGGCTTTGAAAGAGGAGAGCATAATAAAGCTGCTCAATGGAAGGGAACGTCAGACAATCAGCGACAAGCGCCTTAAGCTATCCGCGGTTTTTATTCCCATGTTCCTTAAGCATGATGAGTACCACCTCCTCTTTACCCGCCGCACCTATAAGGTGCGTCATCACAAAGGGCAGATATGTTTTCCGGGAGGCGGCCATAATCCCCACATGGACACTGATCTCAAGGACACGGCGCTGAGAGAGACCGAAGAGGAAGTGGGCATATTAATAGACGACCTACGAGTCCTGGGGCCGCTGGACGATATAAAAACACATAGCAGCGCTTTCGTAATTACCCCTTTCGCGGGCGTGTTCCCGCATCCCTACGAATTCAATGTCAACACCTCCGAGATAGAAAACCTTATCGAAGTACCGCTTGCAGCGCTGCTGGATGAGAACAACTACAGGGAAGAGCTATGGGTAATTGAGGGACAGCCCTATCAGGCCAATCTGTACAAGTACGGCGATGACATAATATGGGGGGCTACGGCGCGCATCCTCAAGCATTTCCTGGCGCTGCTGCGTCCGATCATTCACGAAGAAGAGGGGATACCGGGAGAGCCGATTTGAAGTGGGTTGAGCTGAGAAGGCACAGCATAGTCGACAAGGATAAGAACGTTACTTCCGAAGGCATTAAGCTGGCCAAGTGGGCCAGGGGCCAGTTGAGCCTCAAGTACAGCGCATACTACTGCAGCCCTCTGGTGCGCACACAGCAGACCATGGAGGCTTTCGGCTTCAGGGAATACCGGATCGATGACGCGTTCATAGTCCTGCCGGGTGATAAATTGAAACCGCTCATGCCCGGGGTGGAAGAGATTGTCAGGGAGGAGGGAGTAAGCCTCCTGGAAGCTTTTTTCCGCGTCCCTGAAGCCATGAAGGCAATAAGAGAGAGGGCGGAGGGATGCTTCGAAGGGATAAAGAGAGTAGCCCGTGAACTGCCGGAAGGAGGCTCTGCTCTCATCGTTTCACACGGGGGAACCATAGAGCCCGCGGCGCTCCTGGCCAGGGGCGCCTGGGACCTGCGTGCGGTCGGCGGGCCGCTAAATGAGTGCGAAGGGATAATCTTCAAGTTTGACGGGGATGAGATAGTCGATATTTACTCAGCTCGAATCAAGAGGTGGCGAAATGGCTGATATTGAGGAAAAAAAGGCTTACCTGAAAGAGATGATGGAGGGCCGAGGTTATATTTTCGACCTGCACAAGATACTGGCGGCGGAAGACTTCGATTTCCTGCGGAGGTACCAGGATATATCCAGAATAGCTTATACCGATGAGAGGTCGCTGGACAGGAAGACCAAGGAGCTCATCTTCGTCGCAATACTGACCATCAAGGGGGCTTCCCTGAACCACATCAAGACACACATGGAGGCTGCTGTTAATGTCGGGGCCACCAAGGAAGAGGTGCTCCAGGTGCTGGAATTGACCTTTCTCCCCGGTGGCGCCGTCAACTTCCTGCATGCCTTCGACGCATTCAAAGAATATTTTTCCCCTGACATGATCGAGCCTGATTAGGAGGTAAATTATTGACTCTGCCTTTTCAGCAAAATTCAAGTTTTTTAGAGGGTATTGCTCTCAGGGAGAGGGTCGTTCAAGGATGGGGGCAAGGGACCGTACTTTGTCTCTGTGGCGCTCCAGGGCGAGTTCGATGAGCCTGTCCAGCAGTTGTGAGTAACCTATTCCTGTTGCTTCCCATAGTCTTGCATATACGCTTGTGGACGTGAATCCCGGGATGGTGTTTATCTCGCTTAGATAGAGCTTGTTGCTGTTTTTTTCGAGGAAAAGATCCACCCGGGCCATGCCGCAGCAATCTATGGCCTTGAAGGCTTCCAGGGCTATTTTTCGCGCCCCCCGCATAAGTGTTTCGTCTATGGGGGCGGGTATAATTATGTCGGCGAGACCTTCCGTATATTTGGCTTCGTAATCGTAGAATTCGCGCTTGGGCACGATCTCTCCGGCCAGGGAGGCCTGAGGCTCTTCGTTCCCCAGGACGCTGCATTCAACTTCCCGGCAGTCGAGTCCTTCCTCAACTATTATTTTACGGTCGTAGCTGCAGGCCAGGTTTATGGATCGCTTGAGTTGACGTCGGTCTTCGGCCTTGCTTATACCAACGCTGGAGCCGAGGTTGCAGGGTTTAACGAAGACGGGATACCCTGTTTCTGCTTCGATGCCATCCATTATCCTGTTAGCATCCGCTTCCCAGTCCCGCCGTATAAAGCTGGTATATTTGACCATGGGAAGATTTTTGTGCGCGAACAGGACCTTCATTTTTTCTTTATCCATGCCCACGGCGGAGGCGAGTACCCCGGCCCCAACGTAGGGTATGCCGGCAAGTTCCAGCAATCCCTGTACTGTCCCGTCTTCGCCATATGGCCCATGGAGAACGGGGAAAGCGATGTCTATGGCTCCGGGGCCTGGATTGTCCTGCACACTCTCCATGGGGAGCAGATACAACTCTTTCGATTCGGCGGGTTTCGGGGAAGCTTCTGGAGGCAGGAGGCCCGACCGGGATGCCGAGCGAAGCCTTTTTATGACGTCTCCGGAGGTCAACCAGCGTCCTTCTCTGGTTATCCCCACGGGGGTAACGTTATATTTATTAGAGTCCAGGGCCTGCATGACGGAGGCAGCAGAGGTGAGGGAGATCTCGTGCTCCCCCGATTGCCCTCCGAAAATGACGGCAACGTTGAGTTTCCTTGGCATATCGCTCCTGTATTTAATTTGCTGTTTTTAAGCAGTGTTTGCCCCTACCTGCCCTGCCGGCAGCCCTGTTAGCAACAAAACAGGCAGGGTTGCCGGGGGAAATTCATTTCGAATTTTATGTAAATCGGGCGCTGAAAAGGCGCTATTTCATATTCATCTGCCAATAGCCCGCTGCAGGCGGGGTTTCGGACTCTCGTTGCGCGACAAGCGGCATGATACGCTTCTTATTGGCTACGAGCTTTTCAGCTTTGGAGTTAACCGCATCAAAGAGTGAAAAATCGCTTTGAAGGGGATTTTTCGAGCTTTCGCTGAAGTTCCGTCAATTTATCTACGTTGTTCTGGAAGGGGTTCTTGCACATCATCCGTATATTAAGGAGACTGCCCAGACGGATGTAGCTCCAATCGAGATCATACCTTATGTTCAGTTTCTTGGCCAGCTTTATGAAATCACCCCTGAGTTTGGCTCTGGTATCCTGTGGCGGATCTATCAGGGCCTGCTTGATCTGCTGCTCGTTTAGAATTCTGTCCACCAAACCATTTTTCTCCAGCTTATAGTATAGACCCTTGTTTTCCCTTATGTCGTGGTACTGTAGGTCAAGCATCAGGATGCGGTGGCTGTTCCAGGGGATGTTCTTTTTGGTTCGGTAGTTCTCTATCAGATTTTTTTTGATGACCCAGTCTATTTTCCTGTTGAGCTGCATGGGCTCTTCTTCCAGGCATTTCAGGGCGTCCTCCCACTTGTTCATGATATCTTTGCTGACCGGGTCGACCTGCTGCATGGCGAAAAATTTGTGGGCCAGTTCCAGGTATTCCTTTTGCAGCTCCACGGCAGAGACTTTTCGGCCGTCGTCCAGCTTTATTCTCTTCTTGCAGGTGAAATCGTGTGAGATGTCCCGCAGGGATTTAACGGGATTTCTTATAGTCATATCCTGCTTAATGAAGCCTTGTTCGATCATCTGCAGCACGATGGCGGTGGTGCCCACCTTGAGGTAAGAAGTATATTCGGACATATTGGAATCACCCACTATGACGTGCAAACGCCGGTATTTTTCCTTATCGGCGTGGGGTTCATCGCGGGTGTTGATTATGCTGCGGTCGTTTGTGGTGGTGCCGGAAATGGTGTGGCAGATATGCTCGGCCCTCTGGGAGAGAAAGTAGTCCGTTCCCCACCTGGTCTGCACGACCTTGCCTGCGCCCGCGTAAACCTGCCTGGTGACCAGGAAAGGGATGAGCTGTTCGGCCATGTGGTAGAAGTCGGATGTTCGTTCCACCAGGTAATTTTCATGGCATCCGTAAGAATTTCCCGAGAAGTCTGTGTTGTTCTTGAAAACCGACAGGTTGCCGGTCATCCCTGCGTTCTTGAGGCGGCCCTCGGCGTGGCGCAATAGATCTTGCATCAGCCTTTCCCCGGCTTTATCATATCTGAGCAGATCGATGATATTGGTGACTTCCGGGGTTGCGTATTCGGGGTGGCATCCTGTGTCCAGGTAAATTCGGGCTCCGTTCTCCAGGAATACGTTGAGAAAGCTCTCGGTGGTGATGAGCTTTTCGAAGAGGTATCTTACTACTTTTTCTACAGGGAGGGTCTTTATACCGTTTGAGGTATAAATAATCCCGTATTCACTCTCGAGTCCGTATATCCTTTTTTTCATGGAGCGTTCTCTTCCTCGGTGCGCGGGAAAGGAAGCGGGTCGCCCGGCTCAGGATTCATGCTGCTCCAGCGCGGAGGTTATCTGCTTGCTGGTATATCTTTCGAACTTCCTGCCTGTGCGGTTTCTGTCCAGTACTGCTACCTCCAGGTTCTGAGGCTGGATGGAATTGTCTTCGGCGGTCTCCAGCGCCTTTACGCTGAGCCTCAGCGCTTCCTGCGCGGAAAGGTCGGGGCGATAGCTGTTCTTCAGATAAGCTTCGATGCGGTCTGCCTGTCCGCCTATAACCACAAAACTTTCATGGTCGCTGATGGCGCCGTCGAACTGGATACGAAATATTGAGTTAGCTTCACTGGTCTGCCCTACCTCGAGCACCAGTATCTCTACTTCCAGGGGCTTGACATCTCGCACGAATATGGCGCCTACGGCTTCGGAATAGGCGTTGGCCAGGGATTTGACGGTGACATCCTCGCGGCTGTACGCATAGCCTTTTAAGTCCGCATACCTTATGCCAGCCTTACGGAGGTTCTCGAATTCACTGTATTTTCCTACCCCCGCGAAGGCTATATTATCGTAGACCTCGGAAATCTTGTTGAGGGACGCGCTGGGGTTGGCGGCTACCATCATTATCCCATCCCTGTACTCCAGAGCGACTATAGATTTACCCTTGGCTATGCCCTTTCTGGCATACTCGGCCTTATCCTGCATTAACTGTTCTGGAGCTACGTAGTATGGCATGCTCATTTCAGTTCATCTGCCTTGAATCGAGTATTGACTGACAATGTTCTCGTACTCTTTCCTCGAGAATGTCGGAAACACCCTGTGTGGTGACTGTCTTGGTCACTGGATATATCCCCCTGATGAAGTCCGGCCCGCCGGTGCCCAGGTCTTCTTCCGAGGCATCAAACAGGGCTTCGATGCCTACTTTGATGGCTTCGTCTTCGGTCAATCCCATTCTGTATAGCTTTTTGAGAGTATTCCTTGCATCCTTGCCGCCGGAACCTGTGGCATAATATTCTTCTTCTTCGTACCTGCCGCCGGTGATATCATAGCGGAAAATTCTCCCTTCGCTTCTGTTCAGGTCGTAACCTGCGAATATGGGGATGACCACCAGGCCGTACATTGCAGCTTGAAGGTTCATGTTTATCATTTGAGCCAATTTGTTGGCCTTGCCTTCCATGACCAGCGCTTCGCCTTCTATTTTTTCATAATGCTCCAGCTCGGTTTGAAACAGCTTGACCATCTCCATGCAGGGTCCTGCTGCTCCCGCTATGGCTATGGTGGAATGTTTATCTGCATTGAAAACCTTATTGATTTTCTTTGATGCGACCTGGAAACCCTCGACGGCCATCCTGTCTCCCGCCATTACCACGCCCCGGTCATACTTCAGGGCAAGCACTGTGGTGCCTTCAACGGGCTTCGGGGAAGCGGGAAGTTGGCCTTTAATCGGCTCATAGAAGGAGGGCAGGAGGTGCGAGTGTTGCGTCCTCACAAGGTCGAAGAAACTGGAGCCGCCGTAGCTTCCGGTTTCGAACAGTTTCATTCTCCACCCCTCTGTATGTAGTTTCTGACGAACTCCTCGGCGTTTTCTTCCAGCACTTCGTCTATCTCATCGATGATGCGATCCATATCTCCTTTAAGTTTTTCAGCTTTACCAGAAAGGTTCTGGCTTGGGGCGGTTTCCTCAGTGGTTTCGGCCCTTTCATCTTTCCGCTCTTTTCTCTGATGTTGCTGTTCTTGAGTTGCGCTTATCATGTTTTCCCGCCACCGGTTTCTATCCGAACCAGGAATCGGCATGACCATCCTGGGGCGCCTGATCTTCACCAGAGACATTTAGTCACTCCTTTTTTGAATATCCTATCGACCATCGATTTACCGTTTCGACGCTCGTAAGATTCTCGTTGAATTGATTCGAAAGAGGTACGAGGCCTTCTTTGCAAACTGCAACATAAATATACACATTATCAAAAATTTATCCAGTACACCACGCAAAACTATATTCGGGCGCTACAATAAATTATAATTGATGGATTCAGGTTTGCAGTTGGCGGACGAGGGTCCTGGCGTCGGGGGAGGCTTCGATGATTTGTTCCACATGCATCTTTGTGCCTCTGGCCGGTTCGGACATCATTATCCTCTTGATGTTGTTCTTATCCATGTTGAAGGAGATGGAATCCCA
>CAYVLI010000010.1:0-10745 GCA_964452105.1 uncultured Nitrospinota bacterium | reverse complement strand
CGGCGTGCGGTTCGTCTCTGGTGTTGATGATGGGCCGCTTGGCCATGGTATCCAGCCCCACTTCTGTTTCGAAAAAGTCGCTGCGCTGGGATATCTGGTAATTCACCGAGGGCGTGTTGTTTTCACTCCCCACTTTTCCCGCTCCGGTGAAAATCTGTCTGGTCACCAGGAAGGGGATCAGCTCACGGCTGATCTTGTCGAAGGGAATCTTCCGCTCCATGAGGTAGTTTTCATGGTAGCCGTAGCTGTTTCCTTTCTGGTCGCTGTTGTTCTTGTAAATCGCCATGGCTTTATGGGGAGGCATGAGGGAATTGGCTCGTTTCTGGCTTATCTCCATTATACTTTCGCCCGCTTTCTCGTAGCGGACGAGGTCTATTACGTTTGAGCATTCCGGTGTGGAGTATTCAGGGTGTGCGTGGTCAACGTAATAGCGGGCGCCGTTTGTCAGCGTTTTGTTGAGGGCGGTATTCTCTTCCTGGGAGGGCGGCGTCTGTTCATGATCGATGGCGAAGCCGCGTGCGTCTATAAGCGGACTTTCCTGCTCGTAATCCCATAAGATTTTGGTGGATTGGGGCGGCAGAAAGCTATTAACCAGGAGAATGGAATTTGCGATGGGATCGAAGTCCTGGTCTCCCGGCGCAATAATGCCGTATTCGGTTTCGGTGCCCAGGATTTTGTCAACAGCCATATTTTTTCTCTACAGTTAGGCTTGGATTCATCCCCGCTACAGGTACTGTCCTGGAGAAATGGTCTCTACATTTTTGGCCATAGGCTCCGAGCCTCTCATAAGAGTGCGGATGTTCACTATCCGCTCCCCTTTTCTGCCTGCTATCCTGGCCCAATCGTCGGGGTTGGTGGTGTTGGGCAGGTCTTCGTTTTCCTTGAACTCGTGTTTTACCGCATTCTCCAGGTCTTCGTATTTTATACCCTTTTTACCGCTGGCGATGTAGCGTTTGATGGCGCTCTTTTTGGCCCTGGACACTATGTTATGGATCATGGCTCCGCTGGAGAAATCTTTGAAGTAAAAGATTTCTTTATCGCCGCGGGCGTACGTCACCTCCAGAAACTGGTTCTCTTCGGAGGTGCTGTACATATACTCCACCGTCTTATTGATGAGATGTTTCACGGCGGCTTTGAGGTCTCTATTAAATTTGGCCAGAACTTCTTCATGAAGGGGGAGCTCTGGAATCAGGTACTTTTTGAAGATTTCTTTGGCGCCATCCTTGCCGGGCCGGTCCACTTTTATTTTCAGGTCGAGCCTGCCGGGCCGCAAAACGGCGGGGTCTATAAGGTCCTGGCGGTTGCTGGCGCCAATCACGATGACGTTTTTCAGCGCCTCCAGACCGTCGATTTCGGATAGGAACTGAGCTACTACGGTTACTTCCATATCCGAGGAGATGCCTGAGCCCCTCACCCTGAACAGGGAGTCTATTTCGTCGAAGAAGACTATTACCGGCGTGTTTTCATCCGCACGCTCTCTGGCTTTTTTAAAGATTTCCCGGATCTTGTGCTCGGTTTCTCCCACGTACTTGTTCAGGAGTTCGGGCCCTTTGATGTTAAGGAAGTAGCTTTTGGCTTTCTTTCCCGTTTTAGACTTTATTCTGGTGGCAAGGCTGTTGGCGACTGCCTTGGCTATCATGGTCTTGCCGCAGCCGGGCGGCCCGTACAAGAGCATCCCCTTGGGAGGCAGGAGCTTGTGCTCTTCGAATTCTTTGGGATACATGAAGGGAAGCTCTATCCCGTCTTTGAGCATCTCAATCTGTTCGTCGAGCCCGCCTATGTCGTCATAGGTGATGTCTGGAATCTCCTCCAGCACCACTTCTTCGACCTTGGATTTGGGTAAGCGCTCCATGGCATAGCCGGAGGTGGTGTCTATAAGGAGGATATCGCCTATTTTAAGGTCCGTTTCGAGGAGGGTTCCGGAGAGGTGAACCACGCGTTCATCATCGGTTCTGCAGATTACCACTACGCGGTCTCCTTCAAGGAAATCCTTAATCTGCACCACTTCGCCCTTGGTAATGAAATCCGAGTAGTCGATAACGTTGTATGCTTCGTTTAACACCAGTTGCTGGCCTTCCATGAGGCTTTCCGGCTCTACATTTGGGTGTACATTCACTTTAATGGTTTTTCCGTCCAGGCAAACGTCCACCGTGCCGTCCTTGTTGTATCGTCTGAAGGTGGCATAGGCGTTCGGCGGTGCGCAGAGCTTTTCCACTTCTTTCTTCAACTCTTCAATCTGGACCTTGGCCTTGTTAAGGGCGTTGACCAGCTTTTCGTTTTGCCTTCTGCTTCTATGGAGTTGCTCGTAGTTCTGGTGATACTTTCTTTTCAATATCTCCAGCTCGTGCAGGGCATGGCGGAGGTTGTTCATGAGTTCGTTTCCTTCTTCTTCGAGGAACCGAACCTGGCCCTCCAGCTGCTTTATGGTTTCTTCACATTCTTTAAGCTGGTCATGCATGTTTGCCTCAGACCTGGAAGAGTGAAGGCTGAATTTTCTGAACCTGTTTCTCATAACCCCTTTTTTCTCATGGTGTTCGCGGTAGTTATCCATTTTTCCCCTTTGCTGATGTTTAAGGGACCATTAATACTTTTCGCTGTAGAGTCGCTAAATATTAATGCTGTGACAGCATGCAGGGGTCCAAAAAATTATTTTTAGCGTTAGCAAATGTTTTACGTTTATGAGACATCTCTGTGGCTTTAAATAGGACAATCTATGCTATTTTAATTTAACACATTTCACGACGTGGTCAATAATCAATATTTTTATCACGGCCCTCGTCGCATTCAGGGCTTTGGCCGCAGTATGATCAGGGCGCAGCGTTCCAGGTTTAAATAACGCCGGGATACTCTCTGCACATCTTCTGCCGTGACCTTCATGATCTTCTCGGGATATTTCAGCAGTTCTCTGTGCCCCAGGCCATAGATTTCGTAGAAGGCGATCCGCGCCGCCTGAGCGCCACAGCGCTGAAGGTCTATTTCATAGGTTCCGGTCACGAACTTTTTCGCTCGCTCCAGGTCTGTTTTGCTTATTTTACGGTTTCGCAGCCTGTTCAACTCTTTTTTAATGGCTTCTATGGCGGTGTCCACCTTCTCGGGGCTGGCGCCGATGTAAACGCCCAGGCAGCCTGGGTCCACTCCGTCCTGAATGAAAGAGGTCACGGAATAGGCCAGGCTCATCTTGTCTCGAAGTTCAAGGAAGAGCCTTCCTCCCTGACCCGAGAGCGCCGCATTGAGAACGGTGAGGGGGTAGCGTTCTCTGTCAGTTACCCGTGTACCCATGAAACCGAGCACTACATGGGCCTGCTCCTTCTCCCGGTTAATTTCCCTGAGGCGTATGTCTTTGATTGGGGGCTCTTGCGGAACCTGGGGCAACTTGATTTTCGCTGCCTTCATCTCACCGAAGTAGCGGTTTACTTTTTCTATTACTTCCTTAGTCTCTACATCCCCTACTACTGAGATTACCATGTTCCCCGGTCTCGCTATTCGTCGATAGTAGCTTTCCAGATTTTCCTTTTTCAGCGCGGATACTGAATCGAAGGTTCCCTGGATGTTCAGCCTGTAGGGATGTCTGGTGAACAACGTTCTGGTGAACTCTATGAAAGCCAGTTGGGTCAGGTTGTCTTCCTGCTGGCGGAGGGCCGAGAATATGTCCTTCCTCTTCTTCTCCAGCTCCCCTTTTCGGAAGGCAGGATGCATGACTACATCAGAGAGTAGTTCGAGACCTTTATCGAAATGTTTGCTCAAGAACTCGCCGTAAGCGCCTATACTGTTCCGTCCGGCAAACCCTTCCAGATGCCCCGCAACGGCCTCAATTTCCCGGGCTATCTTGTTTGCAGAGCGCTTTGCCGTGCCTTTGGTGAGCATTTCTGCAATGAAGTTATTTATACCGTTATTGCGCTCGTTCTCGTAGCGGATTCCTCCTCCAAGTATGCATCTGAAGGCCACAACGGGGCAGGCGTGATTTTCCCGGATAAGAAGAGTGGCGTCATTTTTAAGGACAACTTTGGTTGTCTCCGTCGCCTTTTTAGCCGGGGCCGGTTTGAGCAGGGGTGATGCTTTAAGCCTGGAGGGTTTACCTGAGAACGACTTAACCATGTCTTTGATTCCGGCTTTGATGGCAGCGCCGTCGCCATTTTTGGGATGAAGTATACCCATGGTCAGGTTGGATGGTGTCAGGTATTCCCGAGCTACCCTGCTGACGTCATCCCCGGTGACCTCCCGGAGCTTCTCGAGGTACTCTTTTTCGAAAGAGGCGTCTCCAAACATGGAGTACAGATAGCCCAATTCCCTGGCCTGTCCTTGCACCGTCTCCTTCTGGTAAATGAAATCGCTCTCCAGATTGGCTTTAGCCCTCTCCAGGTCTTCTTTCTCTATGCCCCTCAAGCCGATCTTGTCGCATTCCTCGATGATGCGCCTGGCAGCCTTTTCAGCTTTATTCAGGTTGAGAACCCCGTTGATTATGAAGAGGCCGTAGTCCATCGGTGTATAGGAATATGAATATATGTTATGCACCAGACTTTCGGCCGCCTTTACGGTTCTGAACAATATGGAGCTTTCCCCTTGCCCCAGCGCGAGCGCGAGAACGTCGAGGGGATATAAGTCCCTGTTCTTTATCCCGGGAGTATGAAAAGACAGTTCGATATAGCTCTCGTTTACCTCGTCGGCGATGGTGAAGGCCTTTAAACTCCTCTGGGGCGGTTCGACCCCATTCGGCTTCTCCGCCTTCCTTCCTGAGCGAAGCCCGCGGAAACCCCTGCTTATCTTCCGAAGCGCTTCCTTTTCATCGATATCCCCAACCACAATCAGAGTGATGTTTTCGCCGACGTAACAACGCCTGTAGAAATCGAACAGCGACCGGCGAGTCATTTTATCGACCGTCTCCTTGTAGCCTATTACCGGCCGCCTGTAGGGATGGACTTTGAAACAATGCTTGAATGTTTCCTGGCTCAGCTTTCTTATGGGGATATCGTTGCCTCTTTTTATTTCCTCCAGGACGACCTCTTTTTCTCTTTCCGTTTCCACCGGATCAAAGGAGGAGTTCATTACGGCGTCGGCGAGAACGGTCAGACCGGTATCAAAAAACCTGCTGGCCAGGGTCACATAATAGACGGTGTAGTCCAGCGTGGTGTAGGCGTTTATGTCGCCGCCGGCCGATTCTATCTCGCTGGCTATCTGCCCCACCTTTCTGTTGCTGGTGCCCTTGAACAGCATGTGCTCCAGGACGTGGCAGATGCCCGCTTCCTCATCTCGCTCATAACCGCTCCCTATGCCCGCCCACACGTTAAAGGCGACTACCGGGGCGGCATGATTCTCCTGGATTATGACTGTCAATCCATTGTCCAGCTTCGTTACAGACGGTTTGTTCATTTTATAGAAGTATGTCCTTTCAGACTCAAACGTTCTATGTTATAAACCTCGAGTAACCTCAAATATGTTGCATGTGCGACTTTTTAACGAGCTCTTTCATGCACCGTAAAGTCACCACATTGTTCAATTTGTATTATATTTCGGAGTCTAAGCTTGTACATGGGGTTTGTCAAATTAATTTTATTTTTACCCTGGAGCATAAAAACAGACCTCTCCTTTAAGGATGTTTTATCCCTTGGAACTTCTAAAACTATTGATTGAGAGCGAGCTTTCCCCTATGCTTAAGGGCTCGAAGTCAGGAAACGGCATGGAGGCCGCAACGATATGAAAACGATCACCGCAGAGCATCTAATTTATGCGTACGGGGATGAAGCCGAGCCAGCCTTGACTGTGGCGCAGGATGAAGAGTTTCGACTGGAGACGCATGATCGTTTCGCACCCCTGTTGAGGGGCGAGCGGCTCGATGAGCGTGACATAAACCAGGTCACCGGTTATGTATACGTGAAGGGTGTTAAGCCGGGCCGGAGCCTGAGGGTGGACATAGCCGGCATAGAGCTGCACGGGAACGGTGGTATAATCATAGCCGCACCCGGTTTGGGCGGTTTCAAGGACAAGATCGACCGATTCGCGGCTAAAGAGGTCTCTTTTGACGGTCATCACGCATACTTCAGAGATGACATAAAGATACCCTTGAACCCCATGATCGGACGGATAGGAACGTTTCCCGCAGGCGAACCGGTGCCCAGCGGCACGCCTGGGCCGCACGGCGGCAACATGGATAACAACCATATTACAAGGGGCTCTACCGTCTATCTCCCGGTTTACAGGGAAGGGGCGCTCCTGGCGGCGGGAGATCTGCATGCTGCCATGGGGGACGGGGAATCCATAATCTCGGGGATCGAGGCCTATGGGACGGTCACCTTGAGGTGTGCAGCGGTGGATAGCCCCTCTGTCTCCAGGCCCATGGTGGCCACGGACAGATGGGTAATGACCACGGCTGAGGGAGATACCCTTGAAGAAGCCCACAGGATAGCCCTGGACGACATGGCTAATCTCCTGGCCATGCGCTTGCAAATGGATTACGTGGAGGCGGCTATGCTTATCAGCGCCGCAGGCGAGCTCAGGATATGTCAGATAGTCAACCCGAAAGTGGGGGTCAAGGTCATGATACCTGCTACCATTTTAAGCCTGTGAGAGACTCTTAATAGTGGAGAAAGCGATGGCTACGTTATCGCAGCAACTCAAGAAGGAAGCTCTGGATTCGGGCGCTGACCTCGTGGGAATATGTTCATCTTCGAACATTCCCGAAAACAGGGAAAAGATGGATGCAATACTGCCCGGTCACAAGAGCATCATGGTAGTAGCGGTCCGACATTCTACAGGCGCTCTGGATTCCCAGGACATGCTGGTCAAACAGTACGATACAGTATTTACCTACAAGGAAACAGACCGGGCCGCTCATATGCTGACCAGAGCCATAGAGGCCAGGGGGGAAACAGCCGTGGCCGTTCCCGCGTACCTTCCGCTGGAAATGGGTGAAGGAAAGATGGGGATGGTGGGGGATATATCGTGGAGGAACGCCGCTGTGGAATCGGGCGTTGCAGTGTGGGGCCAGTGCTCACTGGCCGTTACAGAGAAGTTCGGCCCTCGGGTCCGCCTGGGGGGAGTTCTCACCACGGCAGAGCTCGAATACGACAAAAAGAAGGATAGCCCTTACTGCAATGAGTGTGATTCCTGCCTGGAGGCCTGTCCCTCTAATGCTCTCTCCGGTGGAGGAAAGATTGATAAAAAGGCCTGTGGCGCAACTGTTTTCAAGACGGGGCTGAGGGCTTTTGCCAGATATATGCGCGATTTAAGCAATACCGCATCGGACGAGGAGGCCAGGGAAATAGTTTATTCGCAGAAGACACGCGATCTCTGGCAGGCTTTCATGACCGGAAACTACTATTCCTGCTGGGAGTGCCAGCGGGCCTGTCCCGTGGGTAGATGAAAAATATTGGTGAACGGTGTCGTAAAAGGCTGAAAACAACTTGTTTGAGCCGATGAATAGCCGGGAGCAAGTGATGAATGATAATGTGGGAAAGGATACCGTTAAAGTTGGTGCGGAGGCGCTCCAGGAGTTTGTGGCGCAGGTTTTCGCAAGGCTCGAAGTACCGGCGTTGCAGGCAGTGGAGGCCGCAGAGGTACTGGTAAATGCGGACGTCAGAGGAGTCGATTCTCACGGCGTGGCCAGGCTGCCTTACTACGTTGACCGGCTCGACAAGGGGCTCATAGAGTCTGTAACAGATATCAGCCTGGTGAGGGAGAGCGGCGCAAGTATTCTCGTGGACGGTGGAAACGGTCTCGGCCAACTGGTGAGCAAACGCGCCATGGAGATTTGCATAGAAAAGGCGGGAATGAACGGAAGCTGCATGGCTACCGTGAGGAACAGCAACCATTTCGGAGCGGCGGCCTACTATGCCATGATGGCTCTGCCTCACGGTATGGTGGGAATCTCCATGACCAACGCTTACCCCTTGCAGCCCCCTACGTTCGGCAAGAAGGCCATGATCGGCGCGAACCCCATGGCTGTGGCAATCCCTGCCGGAACGGAAGCGCCCTTCGTGCTGGATATGTCAACCAGCACAGTGGCCTTCGGCAAGCTCGAGATAGCAAACCGTGAAGGCACGGCTATGCCTCACGGGTGGGCGCTGGATAAAGATGGAAACCCCACCACCGACCCCAGAGCGGGGATGGAGGGGAGAACCTTGCTTCCCTTGGGCGGGACCAGGGAGTTGGGGGGCCACAAAGGATACGGACTGGCGCTCATGGTGGAAATCTTGTGCGGAGTTCTCTCAGGCGCTGCTTTTGGGCTGGCCTTCGTAGAGCAAGGTCTGGAGGTACCCATGAACCTGGGACACTTTTTCGGGGCCATTTCCCTGCAGGCCTTTTCGCAGGTGGAACGGTTTAAAGAGGGCATGGATGACATGCTCTCAGCGCTAAAGGTCTCCAGCCCGGCACAAGGGCAGGAAAGGGTTTACACCGCCGGGGAACTCGAATATCTGTGCGAGAGGGAGCGGCGCCGGGCGGGTATCCCCCTTAATCATGTAGTTGCGGATAATCTGCGTCAGATCGGTGGACGGTACGATGTGGCATGTCCTGTCTGATTAAGCTCCAGGGTCAGTCATCGTTCCGGTAAGGATGAAGATTGCTTTCGGTTTTGTTGAATCAGCGAAGTATATCAGGGTTTAGAAATGATGTAACCGGAAGGGGAGGGGAGATGCAGAAGATAGCGAGAGACATTCTGGTCGAAACGGGGTATCAGGGAGGGAACCTGTCGTGCGTCCTTACGGAAGAGGGTAAGGTGCTTGTGGATGTGCCCTATTTCCCACAGGAGGTGACACAGTGGCAGAGGATAATAAATGAAAGCGGCCCCGGTGAGGTTGCTTTTGTGGTCAATACAGACCATCATTTCGATCATTCCATAGGCAACTGCTGCTTCAACGGTAAGGTCGTTGGACATATGCATGCTTACGAGGAGATGTTGAAACCCGGTGGAACACTCCTCGAAGGTTTCCTTCCCAACATTGAAGCGCAGGATGCTGAAGCCGCGAGAGAAATAAAAGGTTATCCGATTATACCGCCGAGCATAACCTTCGATAAAAGCCTTACCCTGCACATGGGGGACAAAACGCTCGAGGTCATTCGCATGGGCGGCCATACATCGGCCACGTCCTCGGTCTATATCCCCGAGCTAAAGACTCTTCTTGCTGGAGACGTGATAGTCAGCGAAAATCATCCTTTCATGGGACAGGCCGACCCCAATGAGTGGGTGAAGTCGCTGGAGCTAATCCGGGAGATGGATATCGAGAACATCGTTCCGGGCCATGGTGAAGTGTGCGGCATGGAAGCGGTGGACAGGCTGATGGGTTATTTCAAGGAGTTCCGCAAGAGAGTGGAGGAACTGGTGAAGGCGGGCAAGAGAAGAGAGGAGGTACCCGCAGAGACGGATATGCTTGAGTATTTCCAGGTGGAAGAGGAGTCGCTTGATATGGCCGTCTTTTGCGTCCAGTCGGCGGCGGAATGCTTCTACAATGACATAGTCGAATCATCATGAGCAAACTTGCTTGAAGAAAGGGGAGAGACGCAATGGCTAAAAAGGAGCTTATCAATCCTCCGGGCAGCGAGAAGACTTACGAGAGGTTCCAGTTTTCGCAGGCGGTTAAAGCGGGAAACACCCTGTACGTATCGGGGCAGGTAGGCAGAGCGCCGGATGGTAACATTCCTGACGATATTGAAGGGCAGACGAGGAACGCACTGGGAAACCTCAAGAACGTGATAGAGCATGCCGGCGGCACGCTGGAGGACGTTGTAGAGCTGCATACATTCCATACGGATATGGGCGAAATGGCGGGGATGATGAAGGTGAAATCGGAGTTTTTTCCGGGGGACTATCCGGCCTGGACAGCCATAGGCTGCACCGCGCTGGCGGCCCCACAATTCAAGCTGGAAGTGAAAGCCATCGCCGTGATCGGCTAACAGGAGCAGGGACGACCGGCCGGTCGCCCCTGCTCCAAAATGGGTTTTTCAATTATTCGGAATTATATGGCCGGGAGGCTGTCCAGGAAGTTTTTAATAACCCTGCTGAACTCCTCGGGCTGTTCGGCCGGTGTCCAGTGGCCTGCTTTTTTTATCACCGCCAACTGGCAGTCGGGCATCTTCTCCTGAAAGAACCGATGATACTTCGGGGGGGTAAGCTTGTCCTCCTCGCCTACCACTCCCAGGGCCGGAACGTTGATATCCTTGAGGCGGCTGGTGAAATCGAAGCTGTCAGAGCAGACCCAGTCCCCATAGGTTACCCATAAATCCGTATCCCCGGTCTGGGCCAGAACCTCGTCTATGACCGATTGCGGAGTGCTCTCCGCATAGGCCCAGGAGGGGTCCAGGGGGATGGGCTGGCCCGTTTGAGCGGCTTCTTTCGAGGCCTTTAGAATATCTGGATGCACCCGCAGCCTCGCTCCGGTGTCTATGAGGAGGAGGCCGTTAATCATTTCAGGATTGTAAACGGCTGTGGTTATGGCGACTCCGCCTCCCATGGAATGACCCGCTATGACAAATCGGTCCCAGCCCAGGAATTCAGCCAGCTTTACCGCGATGTTGCTGTAGTCGGCTGCGCCCCTGAAGCCACAGCCCTCGGATTGCCCATGGCCAGGCAGGTCTATGGCCACAGGAGTATGTGAGTCAGCCAGGGCCTCCATATGTTTTTCCCAGACTCGTGTGTTGCACCCGGTGCCGTGAACGTACATTACGCGCTGCCCTTTTTTGGCCTTCGGGTCGACCGGCGACTGGTAATGAATTTTCATCCCGCCTATTTCCGCGAAACCCATAAATCCTCCCTT
>CAYVLI010000009.1:0-20889 GCA_964452105.1 uncultured Nitrospinota bacterium | reverse complement strand
TGGTTGAGAGACGAAATGGGCGTAATTCAGGATTCAGCCGAGAGCCAGGAATTGGCCTCATCAGTTTCCGATTCTGGCGGGGTCTATCTGGTGCCGGCCTTCGTGGGACTGGGCTCCCCATATTGGGATATGGATGCGCGAGGGGCGATATTCGGGCTGACCAGGGGGAGCGGCAAAGCTCACCTGGTGCGTGCGGCGCTCGAATCCATTGCCTATCGGACCAGAGACGTCCTGGAATCCATGGTAGGTTCATCAGGAATCAAAGCAGGCGAGCTGCGCGTGGATGGCGGAGCCGCGGCCAACGACTTTCTGATGCAGCTTCAGGCCGATATACTGGGCATACCCATCCTGCGCGCGGCAGTTGCCGAGAGCACTGCCCTCGGGGCCGCGTACCTGGCAGGCCTCGCAGTGGGTTACTGGAAGGATAAAAACCAGATAATGGAAAATTGGGAGATGGACAAAAAGTTCCGCCCTCGAATGAAACGCAGGGAGGCGAACCGCCTCTATAAAGGATGGTTGAAGGCCGTAGCCCAGACCAGAGGTTTCTCCTGCGATAAGGCTTCCGGTTAGTTTTAAGTCAGAAACTTTTAACGAGTTCTTCTTCTTTAGCTACTCCCACGGGGATGATTTCTTTTCTTTTCCCGCCGAGAATTCCTAACAGGCGTTTCAGCATGCGCATCTGTAGAGCCACATCGAGGGTAAGGAGCATTATCTTGCGGTAGGGGAGGTCCCCGGCGAACAGATGCCAGATTATTTTGGAGAGCTTTCTGTCGCTCATGCCCGCGTATCTCTGTTCGAACAGGATTTGTTCCTGTTCTGTAGCAGCCAGACGCATATTCGCCATCATCCTGTTGTGAACGTAGAACATCAACCTTCCGAAGATGTTGTCCATTTCGAACATCTCCCTGCACCAGCGGTCGTAGTATTTTCCGAATTGGGCTGCTCCCACGCCATGGCATAAGGCTGTTTGAGCGGCGAAAGCCGAGGTATAGTAGGCCGACTCTATACCGTTCTTCAGGTATCTGGAATAGCTGGCATCCCCCACGATAACCGCCCGGTCGGTGTATGGGCGGCGAGCGTGGGTTACCGGTACCTGGGGATGGCAGTGGCAGTTCATCTTCCAGCCCCCGGGCAGGAAGCCTTTTAATTCCGAAGCGTTCGCGGCCCTGACAAGATCGCGCCATTTGACGTGTTTTCCTATTGCGGTGAGCGTTACGTGCTCTTTCTTGGGAGTGGCGGCGATAAAGTCCACTCCGCCGTAGTTTATTGGAAAGATGTGCACCATTCCCCTGAAGGTCTCTTCTATATGCTCGCGCGTCCACTTGATTTCAGCCTGACAGGTGTGCCAGGTCTTCGGCGGGCCGTATCTGAAGGGCATTTTCCCCAGCAGGGGGCTGTTAACCCCGAAAGCTCCCACAAGCAGGTCGGCCTCCATGTTGACCCCGTTGCTGAGAGCCAGCAGGGCCTTATCCTTCGCATCACCGGGCCCTTGGATTTCCGAAACGTTAGAGGGAATATATGCGGCGCCCTGTTCCCTGGCGAAGTCGAGTAGGAACTGGTCGAAGCTCGGGTTTATCAGGAGGGCCTGAAGCGATGGCGGGCCGCCACCCCTGAAGACGGTGTATATTTCGGTGCCCGGTTCGGAGAAGAGCATGGCTTCAGAACCCTGAGCATGAATGGAGTATCCTTTTATTTCATGACGGATTACATGGGGCGTGAGAGGAATATCCATTTTGTGCAGTTTCTTGACCAGGCCGTCCCCTATGATGCCTGCGCACATGTTGCATCCCTTGGGGCCGGAGTTCATGAAAGTCTTGCCGTCGATGAGAGAGATATGTATCTTTTTGCCCTGTTTCCGGGCTATGTCCAGGGCGTGCAGGGCGAAGAAACTTCCTGCAGGTCCCGCTCCCACTATGGCAATGCTGCTCCCCGATTTGAGAGGGCCAAGGTCGATTGATGCTGTCTCACCAGCATGACCTGTAATTTTTTGGTTCGATACCGACATATTGCGCTACCTTTTCATGCCTGTACCTTTCAATAAGAAATTACCTTTAATATAGTTATTCAAGGCTTACGTTGTCAAACCAAAACTTGAATAATCAAAACAGCTTTTAATTATACTTTTAATAAGAACAGTAAAAAGACCCTTAATTAAAACGTTTTGGACGAGAAAACCCAACAACTAAATATCATGCCTTAATAGATGAAACTATTATATAACATTGTCTCTAAGCAGTCATCCAACGTGCTCCGATGACCATCACAAAAAACTTTCGGAACATGAAAATAAAAAAGAGGCAACGCCTGAGTGGCGCCGCCCCTTGAAAGACTTAGCGATGATGAATTCTTCTATCTCTTCACATTGGAAGAAACGAAATCCACTATGGTTTTGATGGGAGTGCCCGGCCCGAATATCCCATCCATGCCCTTTCCCTTCAAGGCCTGGATATCGTTCTTGGGTATGATGCCTCCGCCTACGAGCAGAATATCGTTGACCCCTCTTTCTCTCATCAATTCCACCACTTTGGGGAAAAGGTGGTTGTGAGCGCCTGAGAGACAGCTTAGCCCTACTACGTCCACGTCCTCCTGAATGGCGGCGTTGACTATATCCTGAGGTGTCTGTCTAAGGCCGGTATAGATTACCTCCATCCCTGCGTCGCGGAGAGCCAGTGAAAGCACCTTAGCGCCTCTGTCGTGCCCGTCCAACCCCGGCTTGGCAATGAGTATCTTGATCTTTCTCTCACCGTTCATAAAGCCCGCTCTCCTCTAAGAAACTTTATCAAAAGAATTCAGCGTATTGGCCTCTCGTCCGAACGCCCGAAGAATAACAATAAAAAGCAACTTTTTTACGATACTGGAACGAAATTGGATTGTCAACGGAAAAAGGATATCAAACCCGCTGGATGCAGCTTGAGCTTGAAACGCAACCCTTTTTTGACTTGTAACGGCTCATCTATTATAGTTATATATCGGTGTTGCCAGTAATGAATATCGCGGCGCAAGCAAGCTTAGTATAAAATGCGCGAAAGGAGTTCCCATTGGAGCTTTTGGTGATAGCAGGATTTCTCGGCTCGGGGAAGACGACCCTTATACTTTCCATGGCCAGGAGGCTCTCCGAGGAGCTGGGCAGGCGCGTGGCTATTATAGAGAATGAGGCCGGCGAAGTCGGAATCGATGGTCAGTATCTCAGAAAGGCGGGTCTCATGGTTCAAGAGCTATATACGGGATGCATCTGCTGCCAGCTGGCAGGCGATCTGGTAAATACCCTCTCGCAAGTGGAAGCCGACTTTCAACCAGACCTGGCAATGGTGGAGCCCTCCGGTGTGGCCCAACTGGGCAGCCTCCTCGAAGTCCTGCAAAATTACGCCCATAACGTAAATGGCATAAAAGTTCTGTCGCTCATAGATATTCGTCGGTACGACGTCCTCATGAAGGTGGTGTCTCCCCTTATAACCTCGCACGTGGAGAAGGCAGACCTGGTGGCCTTGAACAAGGTGGATGGCATTCCCCCGCACGAAGTGGATTCGGCGATGGACAAATTAAGAGAAATTAAAGAAGACGCCGACGTGCTCCCCGTCTCTGCAACGCAAGGCACTAACATGGATTCGCTTTTCCAGCGGCTGGTAGGATAGGTGGTTTCCCTTGGAACCCACGGTGAGCTCTTTTAACCTTGAAGTAGATGCAGAAGCTCTCACTCGGGAAGAGCTGAGGAAAGCTCTCTCAAATTACCTGAACACCGTGACTTCAGCCCTAAAAGCGGCCGGTTGCCCACTGATAGGTCACATCAAGCTACTGTTCGATTCCGCTCAAGGCGGCTACCTCATAGCCAGTGCGACCTCCTTCGATGAGAGCTCCTCCGTGGAAGGAGACCTCGAAGGTATATCCCGAAAAGGAAGCCTCACGGTGCATGCAGTAGTTTACGGAACGGGAAAAGAGCGCCTTGAAGAGATTCTCAAAAACTCACTGTGTGGTACAATTCCAGAGCTACCTTGAAGAAGAGAATAGAGTGGGAGATTTTATGGAACCTTTAAATAAAATTATATTCAGGGTGCGGTATTCTGAGACAGACCAGATGGGAGTGGTCTATTACGCCAACTACCTTGACTGGTTCGACGCCTGCAGGACTGAACTGTTCATTAACCTGGGCATAAGGTACAAGGAGCTCGAAGAGCAGGGGTATTTTCTCCCCGTCATCGAATCCAAGACAAAATACCTGTATCCTGCAAGGTACGATGATCTGGTCTCCGTGGCCGTTGAGGTGGCTCGAATGAAGGGGGTGAGGGTCTTTTTCAACTATCGGGTCCTGCGTGAGGGTGACTACAGCCTGCTGGTACAGGGTTCAACCGTACATGCCATGACCGACGCAGCCGGTAAACCCAGGAGGATTCCGAAAGAAGTGAGTGATGCCCTGACCAAGGCCATGGACTTGTTCTGATGCTCTATGGATGGGGGTCGAGAAATGGATCTGGGACTAAAAGGGAAAATTGCCGTTGTTACCGGGGCCAGCAAAGGGATAGGCAGGGCCACCGCAGAGCTGTTCGCTGCAGAGGGGGCCTCGGTGGTCATCTGTGCCAGGGGGCAGGAGGCCCTGGATGAAGCCGCGGCCGCGATGGGAATGGATGGACGCAAGGTGTTGGCGGTCGAGGCGGACATGACCCGGCAGGAAGATATCGATCATCTCATAAACTTCACCATCGAGAATATGGGCGGGTTGGACATACTGATTAATAACGTGGGCGATGCTACCCGCGGTACGATTATCACCAAGAGCGATGAAGACTGGCAGTACGACATTAACGTAAACCTTTACAGCGCCATAAGATGTATAAGAGCCGCCGTCCCTTGCATGAAAGAGAGAGGAGGCGGGCGCATAGTTAACGTTTCTACGGTTTACGCCAAGCAGCCCACGCCCGGAGCCATAGGATACAGTGCGGCAAAGGCCGCTCTGGTCAACCTGGGTCGAAACCTGGCCGACTCCCTGGCCGAGGATAACATTTTTGTCAACACAGTATGTCCCGGCCCCATTCTGACTCCCCTCTGGCAGAGAACCGCCAGGGAGAGAGGGAAAGAGACGGGAATGGAAGCGCAGGAAGTTATCGACTACTTCTCTAAAACTTATATACCGCAGGGGCGTTTCGGTGAGGCTGATGAAGTAGCGGGCCTGATCGTTTTTCTTTCCTCCAGATGGGCCAGCTTCATCACAGGGACAGCAATAAGCGTTGACGGGGGAATGAACCGAGGGATATTTTGATGCACGTTCAAAAGTTCCTCTGCAGGCGAGAACTCTCTATAAGGCCGGTTTTAACAATTCGCTATGCCTGACCCGTGAAATTATTTCTACAATTGTTATGTTTGCACGTTCACTATCTCACCCGAAAAAACGGCTTTTCAGCGATAATTACCCCGGTACAGGATTCATCTTATTCTACTTTTTGTGCGATAATAATTGATGAGGATAATTGTATATCTCATCGTAAGAGTAGTAATAATATGGCCATACATGGTAAGTATAAGCCCTATGTTTTACTACCTCTTTGTTGAAGTGCATATCGGGAGAATAGGTCGATTTGAGTTGTTAGGCTGAGAAAATGTTCATAATTCTGGTATAAAAAGCAACCTGTATGAATCATTAGCAAAAAAGAAGCTGTTCGGAAGATAATTGGAATTTAATTATTGATTGTAAAACATATTTTAAGTATAATTTAAATATCGTCGCGAACAGAGAGAAATTATTTTTGTAGATTCATTCTAAGTTACAGATATTAAAACTAATTTCAGGGATTATGAACAGTAGCATCATGCAGGAAAGAATAGTACGGATGCCCGAAGAGCCGGTTTCTGAAAATAATAAAAAGAAAAGAGAAGATGAAAGCTCTATCAGCTTCAGGGAACTGGTGCCTTCTCGGGAAGAGGAGCGGACTCCGGTCCCGGAAGAAGGTGAGCTCGAACGCTCGGGTGGCGTGAGTTTTGCTGCCCCTGAGGGTGAAAATCAGCAGGGAGAAGAAACAGGAGAAGAGAGTCGCGCTGCCGCGGAAGCAGAGCCGGAACATGCTGCGAAAGATTCTGAAGAAGCGCTTTCTTTAGACGCTTCTGGAGGCATGGAGGCTCTTTATGCAGAGACGGCGAATATATTCGAAAAGCTGTTTGGCGGACATAGCGACGAAGCGCAGGATGCACTGAATGATTGCCAGAAGTTTGCGGATAAGCTGGTGCGGCTGGTTCAACAAAGCGAGTCGTTCTGTGACAATTTGGTCATGCAGTACCAGACCGAAGATCATCTCCCCAACCATTGCCTGAACGTGGCTGCTTTAAGTATTGAAATAGCATGCGGCCTCGGCTACGGCTCCAGACAGTTGTCTGAGCTGGGTTTGTGCGCGCTGTTGCACGATATAGGAATGGCAATGATTTCCGAAAAGATTTTGAGCAAACAGGGTCGTCTCGAGGAGAAGGAATTTGATGAGATAAAGAAGCACCCTGTCTATGGCAGTGATTTTATTGAAAAGCTGGCCGGCGGGAACGAAATAATCGGGACCGTTATCCTGCAGGAGCATGAACGCGAAGACGGCAGCGGATATCCGTATGGTCTTAAAGGGAAGGATATTCATGAGTATTCTGAGATAATCGGGCTGGCCGACGTCTTCGAGGCGCTGAGCAGCAACAGGATACATAGAAGAGAGTTCACACAATTTCATGCCATTAAAGAGATACTTCATTGGGGTAAGAAGCAGTTCAATCACAGGATACTCAAAGCCCTGCTCCAGCAGTTTTCCCTGTTTCCTGTTAATACCTACGTTCGGCTGAATAACAGGGCATTAGGGAAAGTGGTGTCCACCACCAGTGAGAATCCCACCAGACCTGTGGTGAAACTTCTATATGACGAGAAGGGTGGAAAGATTCATGGTGAGCATGTAGTCGAGCTGCATAAAGAACCCCTTTTATTTATCGTGGAGGTCCTCAAAGAAGAGGCCCTGCCGGATGATAGATGAAATTGTTGCTGAGAGGGGACAGCCTTGTACCTGAAGTACTGGCGCTTAAAATACCTTCCTTTTCAGAACGCCGCTGACCCTCGCTTCTTCTATGGTTCTCATCACCACCTTGAAGCGCTGGCCAGGCTGAGGTATGCGTTTTTTGCCAGACGAGGAGCCGCCATGCTGACGGGTGACATAGGCTGCGGCAAGACCACCATCTGCAGGATTTTTTCAGAAGAGTTAAGGAAAGACAACCATAGGGTAGCGCTCATTGAGAACCCCAGCATGGGGCACGTGGAATTAATCCAGGAGATATTGAGCAGGCTCGATGTGCTGAACCCCCCAAATAACAAGCGCGAACTGCTGAACGTCATGCATAACCAGATATTGGACGGAGCGCGTAAAAAGCAGGAAACGGTGATTATCATAGATGAAGCCCAGGTCATCGAACCCATCTCCACCTTCGAAGAGCTCAGGCTCCTGCTTAATTTCAGACTTGAAGACCGCCACGTAATGACGCTCATACTTGTGGGGCAACCCGAGCTGCGGGACATTATCAAGGGGCTGGAGCAGTTAAGACAGAGGGTGGCGGTGAGATACCATATTCCCCCCCTCGATTATGAAGAGACTGAAAAATATATCAAATTCCGGCAGGAAAAAGCGGGGGCGGATAAGGGATTGTTCACCGAGGGCGCCATTCGGCTCATCTACGAATACAGTAAGGGGATACCAAGAAACATCAATAATTGCTGCGACCTGGGCCTGCTGGTGGCGGCAAATAGCTCCAGGGATTCCGTGGATGAAGATGTAATTAAGAAATTAATAGCAGACCTGAAGGAATTTTAGGAACCGGGTAAGGGCGAGCAGGAAACAGATGGGGCTGACAGAAAGCCCTGTTCTTACCGCGCCGCTTTTCACGCTGGGTATTTTGAGTTTTATATGGTCGAAATCCTGGGCATCGAAAAGAGATTATGAAATGTGGACGTGCAGAGATAGAGGGCGACCATCTTTGAATCTGTTCTACCGTTCGAAAAATTGCCTGGTGATATTTGCAGTGATGCTGACGTCGGTTTTTCTTGTCGCCGGTTGCGCAGGTGGTAAACGAAAACCGATTGCAAGCGGCAAGCCCGTCCATGCCTTCGAAAAAGTTCCCATAAAAAGATTAGCTGAAGAAACCTCCCCCGGAAGCATACCGCCCGCATTCTACGATGTGACCTCAAACAGCGTGTTCAAGCAGGTCGATGGTACGGCCGAATATATCATCGGGCCCGGTGACCTGTTGAGCATAACCTCGTGGAAGGGGCCGAAGTTCTCAACAGCCGACGTCATCGTTCGTCCGGACGGGAAGGTATCCTACTCCTTCCTTGAGGATCTGAAGGTGAGCGGATTGACCGCCACCGAGGTCGATGCCCTCATAACGAAACGACTCAAGGAATTTGTCAGGCTGCCCCGAATAGACGTCCTGGTGAAAGAGCACAATAGCAAGAAAGTTGCGCTCTTCGGTGAAGTATCTCATCTGGCCGGGAGAACCCTGACCGGGCCCAACATATATCCCCTGAAAGGGAAAACGACCCTTCTCGACCTCATACTCGTCGCCGGGGGACAGACCGAGAAAGCAGATCTGAGCAGAGTCGAGCTCGACAGGAGAGGTACAGCCTACAGGATTAACCTGGTGCAGGCCCTCGTCGGGAAAAAAGAGCTGCGAAACGTGGTGCTGGATAATGGCGACAGAGTATTTGTACCCAAGTTCAAGAAGCTCGAAGAGAAGAAGGTCCTGGTTCTGGGAGAAGTGGAAGACCCCGGCTTGTTGACGTTCAAGCAAGAGACCACCCTGGTTGACGCTATCGCCAAGGCGGGCGGTCTCACCAAGAGAGCGGTGCAGAATAATGTGCACGTGATAAGGGGGGATTTGAAGAATCCTCAGTTTTTCAAGACGGATTTAAAGAAATTGCTGAGAGAGGGCGACTTAACTCAAAACCTTGCACTTAAGGACAAGGATATAGTTTACGTGCCCAAGAGGACCCTGTACAAAGTCGAAGAATGGGTAAGGGCCATGACGCCCATTCTCGATTTACTGCTGCGCCCCGCACTGTACAGAGATGCCTATACCACCGGCGGTAATTTCCTGAGGATAGATACCGGGGGCAACATAGGCGTCAAATGAGAGCGTTTCCCTGGAGTTATCTTTATATTTTTAGATAAACCTGGATTAGCGAATCCATCGATGAGGCCGCCATGGTTCAATATGATCTCAACTTGAGGGATTACTGGCGGATACTGAGAAAGCGAAAGTTTATAGTAATTGCAGCTACGATACTGGTAACCATCGTTAGCTTTCTATTCGCAACATTTCAGCATCCCATACCCCTCTATAGTTCCTCTGTGAGTCTGAAAATAGACGAAAACAGGACATTCACGGGGCTGTACCTCGAAGCCCTGGCCTTTTCCGCTGCGGATACCCTTGAGACCCAGACGGTTATCATAAAAAGCTATCCGGTCATGGAAGAGGTGGCCAAGCGAATGGGCGTCCTCGATGCTTCCCTCTCTTCGGAACAGATTCGTACAGATAACAGTCTTTTGAATGAAGTCCTGAAACTCAAGAACAAAATCACCACCGAGAGAGAAGGCAACACTAACATAATTAACGTGTACGCCACTGATGAAAGCCCGCAGGTTGCGCAAATACTGGCGGCCGCCGTGGCCGAAGTCTTCAGAGATTGGAGCACCAGAGAGAAGAATAAACGAGTCTTCGAAGCGAGGCGTTTCATAGAAGAACAGCTTCGCATAGTCAAGACCAGGCTCAAGGAATCAGAAGAGAAGGTCAGAGAGTACAGAGAATCACACCGTTTGATGTCTCTGGACGCCGAGGCCTCGACTCTGGCGGCAAACATTGCCAGAACAGAAGGGCTCTATAATGAAGTCAAAAGGGAGCATGAAAATCTCAGGGACATGGTACTTCAGCTCAAGAAGAAAAAGTCCATCACCGCAGATGTCCTCCAGGGCCTGGCCGGTGAATTCCGTAGCCCCGTGCTGTCGTCGCTGAATAGCCAGCTCGTTAACCTGACTCTGCGGAGGGACACCCTTCTCCTGGACTTCACCGAAAAACACCCCCAGGTGGTGGAGGTCAACAAGCAGATAGGCGAATTGGCTAACAGCATGCTCAAGGAACTGGAAGGCAGAGAGAAAACCCTGGATTTGAAAGAAAAGCAGTACCTGACCGACCTGGAGAGCATGAAGAGAAAGCATAGCGGTCTCCCGCAGGAAGGCCTCGCGCTGGCCCGGCTTGAAAGGGAAGTCAAACTCAACGAAGATATAGTCTCACAGCTCGAATCCAAGCACCAGGAGGTGCTCATTAAAGAGGCGGAAAAAATAGAAGAGGTCACGATAGTCAAGCCGGCTCTCGAGCCGACCCAGCCCATCAACCCGCCCAACAGGGCATCCACCACCGCCATAGGGTTCCTGCTGGGCATAGTCATAGGTGTGGCCTTCGCCTTCATTAAAGAGAGCCTGGATACCTCCATCGGAACCATTGCAGACGTGGAAGAGTATCTGGAACTCCCCGTTCTGGGAATTATCGATCACACTGACAGCGACACCATACTTGAGGAAATACCCCAGGCTATAAGAGATTCCGGCGACCTGGAAGAAAGCCTCTATCTTAGTCTGGCCTCATTTCTGATGTCCGATTCCAGCGTAGCCGAAAATTTCAGGGCCCTGGAGGCCAACGTTCACTATATATGCACGGAGAAAGATGCGAAGGTGCTCCTGGTAACGGCTTCCACCATGGGTGAAGGGAAAACCACCGTAGCCATAAATCTCGCTTCCACCTTCGCCGAAATGAACTATAAAACTCTCCTTATAGATGCAGACCTGAGAAAACCGGACGTGCATCGCATCTTCGGCCTGAGCAGAGAGCCGGGACTAACCGATATCATTTATGGGACGAACAAATGGACAGAGGTCCGCAACACCGTAGCCGACATGATCCTGGGGAGGTTGGGAGTGGAAGGCGCCATGTACACGCACGGGTTGGGCAACCTCGATATAATTACCGCGGGGACTCACTATCCGAACCCCACACGCCTGCTGACCTCGGAACAGATGACCAGGCTGATCGACCAAATCAAGGAGGAATATGAAATTGTAATAGTAGATTCGCCTCCCGTGCTACAGAGTTCAGACCCTATAGTCATAGCAGAGCGGGTGGATGGGGTTCTCCTGGTATATAAAGTCGGCGTAATATCCCGTGGGCTCCTCAAGCGCACCAGGGATCAATTATCCGCAGTCAAAGCAAACAGCCTGGGAGTTATATTGAATCAGTTGAAAGCGGAGATAAGCCCCGATTTTCAGGAACGCAAGTACTATCACTACTATTACAGTTACGGGCAAGAGAAAGAGAAAAAGGGAAAGTTCGCTTCATGGCGTAGCTCCATGCAGGGTGACAAATCCAGTGAAGCCGCTGCCGGAGAGGAAGACCGGCGAAGCAGCCGGGGCACGCGGGTGATGTTGATAATCATAGCCCTCACTGCGCTGATAGCGGGGCTCTACTGGAGCCGTTAATCGGCCGTGAAGAATTAATTGCAGGATCAATCGGGCGATGTTTTCATTGCAAGATAGTGGGAAGGTCCGAATTAAAGAGGAGAAATTGAAAGATTACCGTTAACGGTAGAGCAAATAGCATATTGTCTGATGGGGACCATGGCGCCGTTTGCAGGTCGAAAGCCGACATTAGTAGTATGCGTCGCAGCAGATCCACTGGCGGGCAGGCTTCCCTCTTCGTCCTCCTGGTGCTGATCTGTTTGGCCGTAGGGGTCATCGTCGCCACATACGGTGCCCCCCGGGCAGTGGGCCTGGTTGGCGCTCTGGTTATTTTCACCGTGGCTTTCATCAGCCCGGTGGCAGCCCTCTATATGCTCATCTTCTCCATGCTTCTCTCTCCGGAAATTACCGTGGGCGCCACCGGTGCGGCATCTCTGGGCCGGGGTATTACCCTCAGGCTCGACGATTTCCTCATGGTAATAATCGGTTTCAGCTGGTTCGTGCGGACAGCAATACACAAGGAACTGGGGCTCGTTATCCGCACCTCCATAAACAGGCATATATTTTTCTACATCATCGTAACCGCAGTGGCCACCGCCCTGGGCATGATGGCGGGAAGGGTGGAGATAAAGACCGGCTTCTTCTTCGTCTTGAAATACTTCGAGTTCTTTGTAATCTATTTCATGGTGGCAAACTATCTGAGCAGCGAAAAGCAGGTGAGGAATTTCTTGATAGCCATTCTCATCACCGCCGCCATCGTATCCCTCAATGCGCTGAGACAAATACCTGGCGGAGGAAGAATCTCAGCCCCCTTCGAGGGTGAGTCAGGAGAGCCCAACACTTTCGGCGGATACCTGATGCTGATAATGGCCATTACCATGGCCTTGGTGTTTACCAGGAATTCCGTTTCACCCAGGGCGAAAGCCGTTCTGCTGATTCTGGGTCTTCTGCTGTTCGCCTCTTTATTGTTTACCCTTTCCAGAAGCTCCTGGGTTGCCATTATTCCCACCTATCTGGTCTTCATGCTCTTCAGTGATTGGAGAAGGCAACTGGTTACGATCCTCGTAGTATTTTTAATAGTCGGCCCTTTGATCATGCCGGATGCGGTGCGAAAAAGGGTGAAATATACCTTCAGCAAACACTATTCCTCGGTTCATATAGGAAAGTTATCATTCGACTCGTCCACGTCAGCAAGGCTCAAGAGTTGGAAATACGCCTTGAAGGATTTCGCCAGAAAACCCGTACTTGGTTATGGCGTCACCGGATACAAATTCATTGATGCTCAGTACTTCAGGGTGCTCGTGGAATCGGGTCTGGTGGGAATGGTAGCTTTTCTATGGTTGTTGCTTTCGGTCTTGAAGTTCGGTTTGAGTCATTACAAGCTGGAGGTGCGTCCTTTACGCAGGGCGCTATACCTGGGTCTGATCGCGGGATTGGTGGCAATGATGGCTCATTCCATTGGAGCCAACACCTTCATCATCGTGCGTATAATGGAGCCTTTCTGGTTTTACGCCGCTATGGTCATCTCGTTGCCCGGGCTGGATGAGATTGATTCAGGAGAAACCGTACCGGCGCCGGAAGCGGAAAGGCTTGCCTTTAGAGGGGTCTGAATCTGGATACGACAGCGAAGAGGGTAGCGAAAAATTCTCTCCTGATTACGGTTTCCCTGGTGACCACCAAGGTCCTGTCCGTCATCCTGATGGTTTTCGTGGCCCGCTACCTCGGCGGAGCAGGTTTCGGGAAATATACCTTCGTCTATTCCCTCATCTCCTTTCTGACGGTATTTACCGGCTTCGGCCTGGACACCATCATCATCCGGGATGTGGCCAGAGAGAAGAGCAAGTCAAGTTATTACCTAGTGAACAGCGCTTACCTGAAACTGTTCCTCTGCGCCGTCTCCCTGGGGATACTGTTCGCACTAATTCCCTTTCTGGGGAAGGGACGGGCGGTAAACCTCGGTCTTCTCATCGTAGGTCTGTCGCTGCTGCCAATGTTATTCATGGCATGCTTTAAATCCATCCTCATGGCCCACGAAATGATGAGCGACACCACCGCCCTGGAGATAATATTTCGGGCTCTGGTCGTAGGGATGGGCTTCATGGTCATTATCCTGAATTACGGCCTGGTGGCTCTTTTCCTGGTCTATCTGGTTGCGGGACTGATAATGGTTCCCGTCTGGGCGGCGGTTTACCGTAAGAAAGTGGGGCCGATGGCACTTCGCCCGGATAAGACTTTCCTCCTGCAGCTTTTGCGGCAGGGTGTGCCGTTTGCGCTGGCCGGAATTTTCGTAAGCATGTATTTCAGGATGGACACCGTCATGCTCTCATTCATGAAAGGCGACCTGGCGGTGGGATTGTACAACGCAGCCTTCGGGCTGGTGGAGTCGCTTCTGTTCATTTCCACCGCAATATGCACTGCCCTGTTCCCGGTGCTCTCCAGACTGTATGGGGATTCCAGGGAGACCTTCGACAGGGCTTATCAGAAGACTTTCAAGTTGCTTTTTTTTTGTCCCTGCCCATCGCGGTGGGGACGACCATTCTTGCAGACCGCTTCATCCTGTTCCTCTACTCGGTTGAATTCGTTAATGCCGCGCTCCCCCTGCGAATACTGGTATGGGCGCTGGTATTCGTGTTTTTCAATGTGCTTTTATCCTTTGTTCTCTACTCGTCAGACAGGCAAAAGTTTTTGGTTTTTACCACGGGAGGCATGCTGGTTTTGAACATTCTTCTGAACCTGTGGCTTATTCCCAAACACAGTTACCTGGCTGCAAGTTACACCACGGTTTTTACCGAAGCGGCCGGTTTCACCGCCAACTTTCTGTTCGTCACCCGGAACATCGTCAGGGTCAACACGGCCGGGCCAATGCTCAAGGCCGGAGCCGGTTCCTTGCTAATGGCTGCGGTATTGCTGGTCGTCAAGGATTATAACCTGGTCCTGCTTGTGGTGTTGGGCGCGGCCGTCTATTTCGGCTTCCTGTTCCTCAGCGGGGCGATAGATGCGGAAGACAGAAGAGTGTTGGCCGATGTTTTCTTCCGTGGAGCTTAGACGGCGGACCTTACCCGGTTTTGGCTGGGAGCGGCAGGCCGGGATGACAAATAAGGTATTAAATTGATTTTAGAGGAAGACGCTGCTGTTGGCTGAACCCGTGACAGTTTTGTTCACGTCGGAGCTGGTCGGCCTGGGTGGAGGAGAGGTGCACCTGCTTCTGCACATGAAGCACCTGAACAGGGAAAGGTTCTCTCCTCTTCTCCTCTGCCCCGCCAACGGCCCTCTGGTAGAGGCAGCCGGCAAAGCAGGGATAAGGACGGAACTGCTGCCCATGGGAAAACCGTGCCTATGGGGAGGTATTATCCCTTACTTCCCCGCTCACTCCTCCGTCAGGTTGTGCGCGCTGATGAGAAAGGAGTGCGTGGGGTTGGTGCACGCAAATACCTTTTCCACCATGGTGACGGCTTCGCTGTCGGCCAGACTTCTGAGAGTCCCTGTGGTATGGACCTGCCACGGATGGTGGCCCGCCAGGAGGCTGACGGGTTGGTACACCTCCAGAATGGTGGACAGGGTTATAGCGGTCTCCCGAACCGTAAGGGAGAAGCTCGGCGGCAGCGGCTACGTTCGTCCCCATCTCATAGAAGTAGTCCATCCAGGAATAGAGAGGGAGAAATATGTCGAGCGCGGCTGCAGGGATGCGCTCAGGGAAGAGTTCGGCGTTCTGAACGACGCGCCCCTGGTGGGTATGGTGGGGAGGTTCCAGGCGGTCAAAGGGCACAAGACATTCATTCGCTGTGCGGCTCTGATTAAGGAAAAGTATCCTAATGCCAGGTTCGTTGTAGTGGGAGCGCGAGTGTTCGAGAGGGAAGGCGATGAGAGATACGGGGAAGAGATAGCCAGCCTCGCAAGAGAGTCAGGCCTGGGAAACGACATCCTTTTCACGGGATACAGGGAGGACGTGCCCGCCGTGATGTCGGCTCTGGACGTGCTGGTAATCCCCTCCCTCATGGAGACCTTCGGCCTGGTGGCCGTGGAGGCTATGGCATCCCGGCTCCCTGTGGTAGCCTCAAATGCAGGAGGGCTTCGTGAAACGGTGATTGATAACGTGACCGGCTTCCTGGTGGAGCCCGGGAGGCCGGAGCGGTTCGCATCCGCGGTGATCAGCCTCCTCGACGATGAAGAGCTGCGAAGGGCCATGGGAGAGCAAGGGGAGAAGAGAGCGGCCAGGGAGTTCGACGCCGCCCTTCAGAGCCGCAAGGTGGAGGACATTTATCGAGATTTAATGGAAGTGAGGCCGCGGAGCAAGTCATGAAACTCATGGTGCTCACTCACAGATTGCCCTATCCGCCGCACGACGGCCACAGGAGGCGCGTATATCATCTAACAAGAGAACTGAGCCGCTTGAACCGTCTGTCTCTGGCGACTTTTATAGGCGCCGCCGAAGAGTTGGATTATCTGCCGAAACTGAAGGACATCTTCGATAAGGTTTATACAATAGAACGCAGGGTCGTTAGAGGAGTACGCGCCAGGATGAAAAATATCTTTGAGCCCCGCCCTTACTCGGTGAGTCAGCATAGAATGGGAGCCATGGACGAAACGGTGCGTGAGTGCGCTGCTGAAAAGAGCATGGATGCCGCACTGGTCTTCAACATGGAAATGGCCCAGTATTACTCGTCCCTAAGGGAGCTGCCTAAGGTTCTGGACGCCGTTGACTGTGTTTCGGAGGTGAGCAGGCAGAAGATAAGCCACACCTCGCATCCCGTGGAAAAACTCAAAGCCTTCGTTGACTGGCAAAAGATGGGAAGATACGAGGCCCGGGCCTACCTTAACTTTAACCTGGTGATGTTTACTACTTCCCTGGACAGGGATGCGGCGCTCCGAAACTGCTCCCGGCTGAAAACGGAAGTCCTGCCGAATGGAGTGGACTCTGAATATTTCAGCCCCCGGGGAAACGACGAAGGGCATCCCGACCTGATATTCACCGGGGCCATGAACTATTATCCCAACTTTGAAGCCGCTCTCTATTTTTGCAGGCGGATACTCCCCCTCATTTTGAAGAAGCGGCCGGAAGTGCGTTTCCTGGTGGTGGGTAACGACCCCGGCGACAGGGTTCGTGAGAGGCTGAAGCGATTTCGCAATACCGTGGTGACAGGCTTCGTTGAGGACGTCAGAACATACCTCGATTCCGCCGCCATATTCGTCTGTCCCATGAGGATGGGCATGGGCGTCAAGAACAAGCTTCTGGAGGCCATGGCCATGGCCAAACCAGTAGTGTGTACTCCCCAGAGCCTTTCAGGAATAAAAGCGGAACCGGGAGGAGAGGTGGTGGTAGCCGAAAGCCCCGGTAGCTTCGCCGACGAGGTCGTCAGGCTTCTTGAAAGCCGGGAAGAGAGGAGAAGTCTCGGTCGGGCGGCAAGGGATTCGGTAATCGAGAATCACGGCTGGCAGCGAATAGGCCAGAAGCTGCATGGTCGTATCCAGGCGATAGTGGAGGCATGTAAATAGGCGGGAAATGCGAGAAATAGGACTGATGCAAATAATCAACTCCACCGGATGGGGTGGAGGTGAAGCGCACGTGTTATCCCTGGTTCGCCACTTTTCCAGGTCGAAGTACCGGGTTTATGCCGCCTTTCCAGAGGAGGGGCCGCTGGTCGAGGCAGTGAAGGGATGCGGCGCACAGGCGATAGTGTTGAACTGGAGCGGTATCTCGTTCCCCGTTGCACTGTGGCAGTTGGTGAACGTGCTTAAAAAGACGGGTATCAATGTAATTCACAGCCATGATACCCGCACCAACCTCCTCGGACGCCTTGCGGGCAGGCGGGCGGGGGCGGCTATAATATCCACCTATCATATGCCTGTATCCGCCATAACGGATATGCGGCCTCTCAAGAAAGCCATCTATGGATTTCCAGACAGACTCACCTTTCGCTTGTGTGACAGGGCCATAGCTGTCTCCGATGCGGTGCGGCGAAAGCTGATAGATGATGGGTATCCGGATGAATCCAGGCTGGAGGTCATTTACAACGGGGTGGACCTCTCCCGGTTTTACATTGGTAAACGCGCCCAGCACATAGTAACAGGACCGCCCGCGGTATATGGTCCTATGATAGTTGGTACGGTAGCCCGCCTTTCACCGGAGAAATCACTGGAGACCCTCATCAGGGCCATGCTCAAGGTGACCCGCGTCTTTCCAAAGGCCCGGTGCATCATTGCGGGAGACGGCCCCATGAGTGAATCGCTTCAGAAACTGGCCGCTGAACTGGGTCTGGAAGAGTCCTGCATATTCACCGGGTACAGGGATGACGTTCCTTCGCTTCTGTCCGTCATGGACGTCTTCGTCCTGACCTCAACCGTTGAAGGGTTGCCAACGTCTCTGCTTGAGGCCATGGCCATGGGAAAACCGGTCGTGGCGACGAGAGTGGGGGGTGTGCCCGAGATCGTCGAGGACGGCAATTCCGGAATACTAATCGAACCCGGCGATGAAAAAAGAATCGCTGAAGCTATAATCACCCTTCTGAAAGACAGGGATATGCGCCGCTGCATGGGTATGGCAGGCCGGGAGAGAGTGAAGAATAATTTCGATCTTAACCTGACGACTAAAAGGATTGAAGAGCTTTATCTGAAGGCGCTGTCCGAAAAAAACGTCGTGCCTTCGAGAACGGCAGGCGAGCGGTGACGAGATTACTTCTCTCCGCGTTGAGATGAGACGTAAGATATGAATGAGTGGTTGTACAGGCAGCTCTATTTCGGTGTCCAGTTTCTGCGGGGCGAGCATGTCCACAGGCGCTTGAAAGAGCTTGAAAGCACGCAGTGGATGCCGCTTCAGGAACTTAAAACCTTACAGTGGGCTAAGCTCAGCGACCTCCTGGAGCACTCTTACGGCCGGTCTCCACACTACAGGCGCAAGTTAGATGCCGCCGGCCTCAGGCCCGGAGACATTAAGGGGCCTGAGGATTTGAGCAAGCTGCCTCTGCTCACCAGGGAAGAGGTGACGATAGACTCCCGCGAGATTTTAATAAAAGGATTCGGCCGCACCACCGTCAATCACAGCAGCGGCACCACCGGAGCGCCCTTAACCCTCTACCTTTCCAGGGAGGCCCTCGGTTATCATCATGCGGCTCAGTGGAGGGGGTTCAGCTGGTACGGCCTGAAACCGGGCCAGCCCAACGCAAAGATCTGGGGTTATCCCCTCCTCTCGTCAAAGTATTCATACGAAGCCATGAAGGACTATTTGCTGAAGAGGTTGAGGCTCTCTGCATTCAAGCTTTCGGAACTCGAGATGTCCCGTTTTTACGAGAAATGCCTCCGCAAACGGCCGCTCTATCTCTATGGCTACGCATCCGCGCTGGCCAGGTTCGCCGACTTCGTTAAAACTGCCGGCGGCTCATCCGGAAGCTGGAGGCCGAAAGTGGTAATATCCACCTCGGAGATTCTTTATGGTTGGCAGCGCCGGATTATAGAGGATGCCTTCAACTGCCCCGTAGCAGACGAATACGGCGCCAGCGAAGTCGGTGTCATAGCTTTCCAATGCACTCATGGAGGGTTACATCTGTCAATGGAAAACGTCTATCTGGAGGTGCTCAAGCTCGATTCGAATGAACCAGTGCAGACCGGTGAAGCGGGCAGGGTGGTGGTAACCTGTCTCAGGAATTTCGCTTTCCCCGTCATCCGCTACGACCTGGGAGACTGCGCCGCACTTTCTGAAAAGCGGTGCGCCTGCGGCCGGGGGCTCCCTCTCGTGGAATCGATTCAGGGACGCGTCAACGACCTCATGCTTGCCCGAGACGGAAGCCCCGTGCACAGCGAGCTGCTGAGTTACATAAACCGTGCGCTCGAGTCAATGGGCCTCGGTATAGGGGAATATGTGGTGGTGCAGAAGAGTCTTGAGCGCCTGGCGCTCCTGGTGAACCGGGACACAGAGTTGAGCGAAGAGGTAGAACGCTATATGAGAGAGCAGTTGGGGCGCTTTCTTGGTGAAGATGTGCAGCTCACCGTGGAGAGAGTGGACGCTCTCCCGAGGGATAAGTCGGGGAAGATACGATACTTCATCTCCGAGGTGGCCGAAGGCCGTATTCATGGAGGCTGAATGGGTAAGACTCTTCTCATAACGTGCGACTACCCCCCGGTGCAGGGAGGAATATCCAACTACCTCTGGCACCTCTGGTCGGCTCTACCGCCGGAGAAAGTGGCGATACTGGCCCCCGCCGCCCAGGGATATGGCGTCTGGGACGGGATTTCCGGCCAGCGCACCTATCGAAAACCCTTGATGACCGCCGATTCATACCCTGAAAAATTGCGCCAGATTCTCATGCTATTAATCCACACGCTCGCCGTTATCCGCAAGGAGGAGATTCGGGTAATTCATGGCGGCCACGGCATATCGTCGGGCGTGACCTGTTACCTGTGCTGCAGGCTCTTTGGGATACCCTACTACCTTTACCTGCACAGCGGCGAGTTGCAGAAATATCGCACCCTGGGGTTGCCCGATGGTTGGTTTATGCCCATCTTTAATAGAGCAAGGGCGCTGGTCGTTAACAGTCGGTACACCAGAGAAGAATATGAGGGCTATGGAGTCAGGAACCGTTTTTTGGTCATTACTCCCGGCGTCGATGCCGCGCCATACCGCCATCCGGCTGACACCCTGCAAATAAGGCAGAAGCACGGGCTGGAGGGTAAGAAAGTTATCCTGACGGTAGGTAGAATAGTGGAGATGAAGGGGCACGATATGCTAATACGTGCCCTGCCTGTAATCATGCAGCGAGTACCCGGCGTGGCATACCTGATTGTAGGCACCGGGCCCTACGGCAAACAATTGGAGGCGCTGGCCGTTGAGATGGGGGTGAGAGAACAGGTTGTATTTGCCGGCTATGTCAGCCGGGAGACGCTGCCCGCCTATTACGGTTGCTGCGACCTTTTCGTTCAATTGTCCCGGGACATTCCCTCCAGGGGGAACGTGGAAGGGTTCGGTATAGTATTCCTCGAAGCAGCCGCAGCAGGCAAAGCAGTTGTAGCAGGTAAAAGCGGCGGCACGGAGGAGGCAGTGGTTCACGGCGAAACGGGTTATCTGGTAGACCCTCTGAGTATCAAAGAAATCTCAGAGGCTATAACCGTTCTGCTCACGAACCATGAGCTTGCGCGAGAGATGGGGGCCCAGGGGTTGAAACGGGTATGCAAGCAATTCCGCTGGGAGGACAGAATCGAAATTATTCGCAGCCTCCTTTGAAGAGAGCCGGTCAAAAAAGTTCATGCGTGGCGTCGGAGGGTAATAAAAGCTTATGGCAGCTTTTCTGGCGGGTCGAGAGATGAGAGGCGTCGACGACCGTTGCAGGGTGTTGCACATCATAACCAGGCTGGACAGGGGCGGTTCCGCGGATAATACACTGCTCACGGTTTT
>CAYVLI010000008.1:1725-21109 GCA_964452105.1 uncultured Nitrospinota bacterium | reverse complement strand
GACCCTGCGGATATGAGCCGCATGCTCTAACCAACTGAGCTACACCGCCACGCCCCTATAGATAAATCCCGGCCAGGCGCTTTGTCAACCTAAAACCTCTCCCCGGACATTATTCAGGATAAGCTCGAATCGAACAATCGAACTTCTTCAATTCCCCTGGAGACCAACCCATCTTTGATCTGTTTGCAGGGCTCTCATACGTGAGCCGATATACCGCCGTCCACTAAAATTATATCTCCGGTGATGTAATCGGAGGACTCCGAGGAAAGATATATCACCGCCCCGGTGATGTCCTCAGCTCTGCCCCTCCGCTTGAGAGGTATGAACTTCGGCAATATTTCGCTTATCCGCGCCCCGTCCGGTGCTGCTCCCGAGTGTTCCATCCAGCCGGGAGCAACAGCGTTTACGTGTATGTTATGGGGCGCCCATTCCTGAGCCAGCGCCCTGGTGAATTGTATGAGTCCCCCCTTGGAGGCGCACAAAGCGCTGTTATTGGGATACCCCTTTTCACCGAGCCCGGCGGCTATGTTAACTACCTTGCCTCTGCCCTGCCCCATAAAATATTTCCCCGCGGCGCGGCAACATAGGAAAGGCCCCTTCAAATTGGTGGTAACTACCCCGTCCCACTCACCCTCATCCGTTTCAAGGAGCGGTTTTTCCAGGCCCACACCCGCATTGTTAACCAGAATATCCAACCCCCCAAGAGTGGCCGTTGTCTCCTCCACCAATTTATCCACCTGTTCGGCTTGAGTTACGTCAGTAGGCATCACCAGCGATTTGCGACCCAGTTCCTCAATTTCACGGGCCGTGCTCATGAGTTCGCTTTCCGTCCTCGAGGCCAAGGCCACGTCCGCACCAGCCTCAGCCAGTGCAAGGGCGATGCTCCTGCCCAGCCCCCTGCCCGCTCCGGTAACTATTGCCGCCTTCCCGTCCAGTCTGAACTCATTCAGTATCATTAAGGTAACCCTCCTCATTAACCTTTCTTCTTGCCTGATCACGCGAAGCATAACCCTTCTCCATGGGGGCATATCCACCGGAGTAAGAGCCCCCATCACAAACGATCACCTCGCCAGTGATGTAATCAGATGCTTCTGAGGATAGGAAGACCGCCAGCCCGCCCAGTTCCGATGGCTTGCCCAATCGTTGAAGAGGTATCCTTTTGGCGGTTATTTGCATTCTCATACGTTCATGCTCCGTGGGCGGTTCGACAGTAGGAAACATGCCTGGAGCTATGGCGTTGACCTGAATATTATATGGGGCCAGATATAGCGCCAACGCTCTGGTAAGCTGGACCACACCACCTTTAGCAGCGCAATAGGTTATGGCTGATCCAAACCCCCTGAGACCGTAAAGAGAAGCAATGTTGATTATCTTGCCTCCACCCATTTCCGCCATGTGTCTCGCGGCAAGCTGGGAGCAGTAGAATGAGCCGCTGAGGTTAATAGCGATTCCGTCCTGCCAGTCTTGTGGAGTGATGTCGAAGAAGGGTTTCCACATGCCTTGGTGAACACCGCCTGCATTGTTAACAAGTATGTCAAGCCTGCCATATTCCTTCACGGTGGCTTCGACCACGTTACGTACCTGGTCGAAAGAAGAGATGTCGGCCGGAACAGCCAGGCATCTTCCCCCTCTCTCTCGCACTTCTTCGGCAGTCTGTTCTATTTGCTCTTTAGTTCGGGCGGTCACCGTCAAGCTGCAACCAGCATCGACCAGAGCCAGAGCCATGGCCTTACCCAGCCCTCGCCCTCCCCCGGTGACAAGGGCCACCTTCCCTTCAAGGTCAAACCTGCTCAGCATCGCCACCCCTCCTCAAAAACTATCTATTAGGATTTTTGCCCAGGCGAACTTATTCTTTCCTTTCATCTTCTGCATCGGTCTTCTCGTCGATCTCTTTTATCTTGACGGTCACGTCCCTGGTATATTCCCTGCAATAGAGCGAAGGGCTGTTCTGAAATCGGTATTTGATCTTGCAGTCCCTTCGCCAGGCGCACAGGGAACAATAAGAGACCCCGCCCCTCTCCTGAATCATCTCTTCACTCGGCCTCCATCAAGGCGCTTCCCTGACCCTGCAATATATATCTGATCATGTTTCGAACCATTTCCACCGCCGGCCCGTTTACCCCGCCGGGGGGCACGACAAGGTGCGCATGCGCCCTCGTGGGCAGCACATACCTGAGATACATGGGATGGACGGTCTTATGATATTGCTCCAACACAGATTCGTAACTCCTCCCCCTCTCCGCAACGTCGCGCCGGATGCGCCTTATCAGGCACTCGGTGTCGTCCCCCTCCAGGTATATCCTCAAGTCCAGCATCTCGCGAAGCTCAGGTGGATGGAAGATGAGCAGTCCTTCCACAAGCAGCACCTTGACAGGCTTTATCTCCATACACTCACCGGTGCGCAGGTGCTCGTGGAAATCGTATATGGGCTGCTTGACGATCTGACCGTTTTTGAGCTTTCCGAGATGATTTATGAGAAGAGGAAGGTCAAAAGCTTCCGGTCGGTCGAAATTCCTCGTTCCCCTGTCCTCGAGGGGAATATCGCTCAGGTCGCGGTAATAATTGTCCTGCTGGATCAGGATTACTTCGGAAGTTGAAAACCCTTCAGAGATTTTGGTCGCGAAAAATGTCTTACCGCAGCAAGATCTGCCGGAGACGCCTATTGCATAAACCCTCCCCATCTATTTCTCCCGCAATTTACCCAGGCGCTTCTCAACCCTGGAGACGAATTCCGCCTCTTCCTTTTTGCCTCGGGCCAGTTCCAGGTATCTCTTCCACTGCTTCACGGCCTTATCCATATCCAACTTTTCGTAACCGCTGGCGAGGTTATAGTTTATCTCGATGTAATCCGGGTCGTATCCCAGGGCTTTCTCCCATTCCTCCACAGCCTTGCGGTATTTCCCCTGTTCGAAGTATATCAGGGCCAGGTTGTTCCTGGCCTGCAGATGCTCCGGCTTTATCCCTATCGCCTGGAGATACTCTTCTATGGCCTTTTCGGAGAGCCCTTCATGCTGGTAGCTGTTGGCGATGTTGAAATGTGCGTCGGCGTTATTCTGCGCTAAGTTTAGAGCCTCTCGGTACTGCCCGATGGCATCCTCATACAAACCCTTGTAAAAGTACTGGTTCCCCATTTCCATGTAGCGTTTTGCATCTTTCACGGCGAGCGCGGAAACAGACTTCGGCGGAGTCGCAGAGAGCAGCGGACTGTAAATCCAGCCCTCAGTCCCTTCCCGGAGCCTAATGTTCGACCAATTGCCCTCCTGCCCTAAAAGCTCCAAACGCTGCCCTGCGTGCACCTGCGAGATAATGGGATAGTCCATTCCTCCCCCGGAGCGGACGTTCACCACGTTCCCTACGACATATACGTCCGCCCCCAGCGCAGGAGTTAGCAGTGCACACAAAACCAATAAAGCCGTGATGGCCGAAATGCCTCGGATCACCTCAACCTCCGCATCTTACAAAACATTTTCTTTTACCTGTTTTTGAATTTTATGAGCCTGCTTTAATACGGCCGATAACCTTTTCTACTTCCCTCACCCCATACTTCACCGGGCATCCGATGAGATGCCCGCCGCAGCGACAATCGGATGCGCCGAAACCGGGGATGGGGATATCTCCCCCCAGCGCCTCAAGCGAGAGCCGATTCAGCTCACATTCCGTAAACATTTCCAGGGGATATATAAGTCTTCTTTTAATTATGCCATATTGGAGAAGATAGTCAACGTGCCAGCGCAGCTTCTTCTCCTTCCGGGCATGCCTGGCCAGCCGCACACTCAAGTTCTTTCTGGCCCTCCCCGTGTAGATGTAGGCGCCGCGGGGCAGTTTGAACTTCCCCAGCCTCCCCGGAGCAAGCACGACCGGCCGGGGCAAAGAAATTATCAACTGATAAAGCCCTGAATCCATAACAATAAATGCTCAACCGGAGTCCCTACGTTTCAGCGACTCTTGCGGGCGTAGAAAACGATGCTTTTGGGAAATATATAGTTCAAAAACCGATCAAAACCTTTGAAGGAGCGGGTAGCTATGGTCCAGTCCAGGAAGTTTTTATAGAGGCGGGGTATGAGAGCCGATTCCAGGTGCAGGCCGAAAATGCACCTCAATAGCCAGTACACGGTATGAAAGGAATGCTCGTGTCGGACGGCGAATATGGCCAGAGGCTTTTCCTTTATCAAAGCCGCAAGCTCTTTTGCCCTGTATTTCCGTATGTGCCCTCCCGGTGTGTTGAAGTATTCCTCCGATAGCGCCCCGAACATCGCCTCGGAGAAAAAGGTGGGAACGCTGATGGCCATCCCCCCACCCTTTCTCAGCGCGCGCACCAACTCCCCCAATCCCCGGGCATCATCCCTGACATGCTCCAGGACTTCTGAGCAGACTATCTTGTCAAACGAGCCGTCCTTGAAGGGCAAGTTATGCACATCGGCTATGAGGGCGTCACAATGCGCCGATTTCTCTTTTCTTTGCGCCATCAGGGAAACGAAATATTTCACCCTCAGAAGGTCGTCCCTGAGGAGGTCCATGGCGATGACCGTACAGGGAGTCTTGCACAGGTGAAAAGTATGCCTGCCGTTGCCGCACCCCGCGTCGAGAACTCTGTCGCCCCTGTTTACCTTCAATAGATCAAAGTCTATGGTAAGCACTTATGGCTTCTCTATAAACATCTATGGTCTCCGCCGCAGCACGAGACCAGGAAAAATTTTCCTCGATCCGCCTTCTCCCCCTCAAACCGAGCTCGCGTCTGAGGGCCTCATCACCAAAGAGAGCACGAACCGCTTCCGCAATGGCCAGAGGCTCCTTGGACGAAACCAGTATGGCGGCTCCTCCATTTCCCACCACCTCCGGAAGCGCTCCCGCTCTCGCAGCCACCACCGGCACACCGCAGGACATGGCCTCCGCCGCAGGAAAACCAAATCCTTCGTAAGTGGATGGCACAACCGCCACCGAGGACCTACGGTATTCCTCTACCAGCCGTTCATCATCTATGCCGCTGAGGAAATCTATTCGGCGCTCCATGCCCAGCCCGCTTGCCAGCTCCCTTATAATCCTGGGCCGCCTGTCGGCTCCGTTGACGACGGTCAGCCTCACGTTATCCCCCATCAAACGCATCGCTTCCATCAGGTAAACGAACCCCTTCTTCCTGTCATCCGTGTTACCCACGAATATCAGCCTCCTGGCGCCGTCTTTTTTCCCGTCACGGCCCGGAGAGAACTTAACCGTATCCACACCGTTATAGACTACCCTGACTTTCTGGCGGCCTACGCCGAAAACATTAATTACGCGTTCCGCAGAGCTGTTTGAAACGGCTATCACCCTGTCCACCTTGCGTGCGACTATATGCTGCATAACGGCCGGGTAGTAGATGACCCTTTTCAACTTCTCCCTGAACCTCGAGGCCTGCCGCAGATGCTCTTCCCTGTCTATGGGCAATGGATGGTGGATGGTGGCTACCAGCGGGATACCCAGTTCCCGCATGAGCAGCAGCCCGTATCCCAGCGACTGGTTATCGTGCACGATGTCGAAGCGCTGCTCAGAGAGTAACCCTTTCAGGATTTGGAAAGCCCTCACGCCGAAAGTAAACATCTCCGGGAGTACGCCCAGCCTGGTCGCTGCGAACTCCATGAAGTTAATTGGCGAAAAGAGCCTCGAGATGGGATGTCCAGCCAGTTCTACAGCCCGCTTGCCGAACATATTGAGATTTTCCACCGGATGCAGGTAAACGCCATCAGGCTTGCGAGGGAGCGGCGGGCCTGCGACGAGGTGAACTTCGTGCCCCAGGGAAGCGAGGGCCTTGCTCAGGTTATAAACGTATATGCCCTGGCCCCCGCAAAACATATTACCCCTGTAGCTGAGCAGACATATCCTCATAATACCTCTCCGTCAAGCGGCGGAGGATGAGATTCGGGGAATCTCCCGCGAGCAAGGGAAGGGAGCAGGGGCCTCTAAACCCCGGGGGATTCTTCTTCGGAAGCGGTTTCGGCTATTTCTCCGGATTGTTGAGAGGAAGCTGGCTCCGTCTTTTCCATAGGAGGAATGTCGGACTTTATGGTCACTATCGTCCACCCTATCCAGAAAGCCAATCCCAACAGGGTAAGGAAGCCTATGAGGACGGGGATGGCCACAGCCCAGTAGTTCTGGTTCTTTATTCCCCAGATGAAAAATATTGCGGCGACTACGGTTGCTATACAGATCAGAAGACCGTATGCTCTCGATTTATCCTGCATTAGTTCCTCCCTGATGGATCGTTTGTATAATCCGTTTTTACTCTAACACCCGAGAAAATATCCTGATTATTTTTATGCCAATCGGAGCTATTCCCCGTTCAGCGCCTGCTCACTGCAACTATAACATCTCCTAAGGAGGGGACCCTCGCTGCGATTCTCCCGCTCAGGTTCAAAATGCCCCTGGCGATATGCCGGGGTAACCTTTCGAGCAGGCTGCCCCACCAGGGGAACCCCCACATGATGGAGACACCTTCCATCTTTTCCAGCACCAGGGGGCCGTCCAGTAATCTCCTCAGGTTAGCGTAATGGAAAACGTAAAGATGGTCTTCCGGGGGGTCCCAGAACTTCCTGCTGTTACCCTCCTTTCCCTTTACGGTCCGCACAACAAGGGAAAATATTCTGGCCAGCCTGGAACTCAGGCTTTCGAAATTGGCCACGGCGATAACTATTTTCCCTCCCGGCTTGAGGCTCCGGAAGAGGCTGCTTATACAAAGAGCCGGGTCCAGGAAATGGTCCAGAGCCCCCTTGCACATTACGCAATCGAAAACAGCCGTCTTGAACGGGGGCTGCTCCGCCGCGGCCTGCACCAGGTGTAATTTGCCTCCGGCGCCATTCTCCCTGGCCAGCTTGAGCATGACCCGCGAAGGCTCAAGCCCTACCACCAGCCGCCCCTCACCGCACAGCCGGAGTGCGTCCATGCCGCGTCCGCAGCCTACGTCCAGTATTACCTCAGGGTCACCCTCCTCCACTTCACGCAAGGTAACCTCTGTCATCCTCGTGAACACGAACTCCGTGTCCATCCCCATGCGCGTCCGAAAGATGTCCTTATCGCTCCACTCCAGGTCAATCTTCGCCATACTCAATGCCGCTGTCATTTCCAACCACCAGTGTCCGCATCGGAGCGCATCTTATGGCAAATTCCGATAAAGGAATTATATAAAATAATCGTTTTAAAATCAAAAGAAAAATATCCCACAGAAGTGGAACACTCGGCCCGGCGCAGACTGCTTTGCCAACCCGGGAAGGCAGCCAGTTCTTACGCTTCTTTGAGGTCTGCCTGAATAAATTGAAACCTGTGTTTTTCGCCGTTAAAACAAAATGACACATCAAGGCGAATGAAAGGTGAGGGAAAGCTTATCCTTTCCCCGTATCACGCCCACTGAAAACTCCTTTTTACTCTCAAACACGGTCAATGTATCGTAAAACTCTCTCAAGCTGGCTGTACCGACTCCATCGACCTCGAAGATTATGTCTCCCCTCTTCAAACCCGCTTCGTCGGCCACGCCTTTTTCAACAATATCTGATATCAAAATGCCTTCCGCCTTGGAGAGACCGAAATACTCGGCGAGCGCCTGGTTAAGCGGCTGCGCGCTCAGGCCATATCTCTGGCGGGTCTCTTCCCCCGCCTCGTAAAGCAACCCCTTATTTCCCCTGGCCTGTTCCAGTACGGAAGCGGTTGCATACACGGGCGCGTCCACACGTACAGCCAGCGCCAGCGCATCGCTGGGTCTGGAGTCGATCTCAATGGTTTTGCCATCTCTATCCAGAATTATACTCGCATAAAATATGTCGTCTTTGAGATCGCTGATGACGATTTTCAAGACCTTGACACCCGTCTTTTGCAGGACTTCCTTTAAAAGATCGTGCGTCATCGGGCGCGGGGTGGTTATGTTCTCCAGCTTTAATGCGATGGCCTGAGCTTCCGGAAACCCTATCCAGATGGGCAACTCCACCTTATCCTCAACCGCCTCGAGTATAACGACCGGAGAGTTCGTTTTCGGGTACACCGTCACTCCCTTAACGGTCATCTTGACCACATCTTCCGATTTCACCCGCGCATTTGCCGAGAGGATAAAGAAAAACAGTATCACCAAACAGGCAGCTACGATTAAAAAGGTTCTTCTCATGGTTTTTACCTCTCTTGTCTCCCCGGATATTCTGATGGCCACAGAAAGGCCAAAGACCTCACCATCCAGAGAATACTACTGCAAACAGGCTGCAAGACCGTATGCTCCCGGCTTCCTTGAAACCTATTGAAATCTCCAGAAGACTTTCCGGTTTTTCGCCTTTCCGGAAAATCGCTCCTCCACCCTCCATAGTTATTCGTTATATTTCATGATATCACCAAACATCTAATAATGCCCGTCTCAAAATAGTTATCACGAAGGCTCAATCTCGCTTGAACATATCCCTGAGTTTGTATAATAGGTCTAATGCTTCCCTCGGCGTCAGGTCGTCCGGCTCTATATCGCTCAGTTTTTCCATCACCTTAAGGATCTTCTCGTCAAACAGCGGCAATTGCGCCTGCGGCGCCTTTATACCCCTGAGACCATCCTCCTGCTGCGCGCCCTCCCCCTTCAGCTCGGCGCGCTCGAAGACAGCCAATAGCCGGCGCGCTCTCTCCAGAACCTGGGGCGGTATGCCCGCCAGTCTGGCCACCTGAATACCATAACTTCTATCCGCGCTGCCTTCGGCAACCTTGTGCAGGAACTTGATCTCTTCTCCGCTCTCCCTCACCAGCACCTGATAATTTTTGATTCCGGGAATTTTCTCCGGAAGCTCGGTCAACTCGTTGTAATGAGTGGCGAAGAGCGTCCTGGCCCCTATCCGCGAGGGGTCTGCTATATATTCCGCCACCGCCCAGGCGATGCTCACTCCATCGTAGGTGCTGGTGCCCCGGCCTATTTCGTCAAGGATGATAAGGCTCCTTCTCGTAGCGTTGTTCAGTATGTTGGCGGTCTCGTTCATCTCCACCATGAAGGTGCTCAGGCCTCTGATCAACAGGTCATGAGCGCCCACACGAGTAAAAATCCTGTCCACCAGGCCTATTTCCGCCCTCTCTGCAGGCACGAAGCTCCCCACCTGAGCCATCAAGACTATTAAAGCCGCCTGCCTGATGAAGGTCGATTTCCCAGCCATGTTGGGCCCGGTAATGATGAGCAGCCTGTTTTCATCCCCGTCCAGATATAGGTCGTTGGGGACGAACCGCTCCTCGAGCTCCAGCCTCTCCAGCACCGGATGACGCCCCCCTGCTATCCTTATCTCGCCCTCCTCACTTACTCTCGGCCTGATGTAATTATAGTTAGCAGCCGCTTCCGCCAGCGAGCAGAGCACGTCCAACAACGCAACCCTGGCCGAAGCTTCCTGCACCCTGCCGGTGAACCCCGCCGCCTGGTTCAGCAGTTCTCTGAACAGCTCCTCCTCTAACCTGCCACCCTCCTCTTCGGCCTTCAGAACCTTCTCCTCATATTCCTTGAGCTCCGGCGTGATGAACCGCTCCGCTCCGGTGAGGGTTTGTTTCCTTATATAATCTTGAGGTACAGCCTTAAGATTTCTCCTTGTGACCTCCAGGTAGTAGCCGAAGACCCTGTTGTAACCCACCCTGAGACTGTTGATTCCCGTTCTTTCGCGTTCCTGAGCCTCCAGCCGCGCTATCCAGTCCTTACCCTGTGAAGAGAGCCCGCGGCAGGAATCGAGCTTCTGGGAATAACCCTCTTTTATCACCCCGCCGTCCTTGACGTTGAAAGGCGCATCCTCCTGTACGGCCCTGTCCAGAAGATGATGCAGTTCCTGGAGACAGTCCCACTCCGCGCCAAGTCTGCCGAGCATCCCCGAGCTCAACTCCTGGATGACTTCTCCCAGCCGGGGCAGCGTGCCCAAAGATTTCTTCAGCGCCAGCAGGTCTTTGGGGTTAGCGGAGCCGATGTTGACCTTCCCCATCAACCTCTCCATGTCATGGACCTGTTTGAGTATCTCCCTCAACTTCCCGCGGAAAAGGTGCGCCTCTTTCAATTCCGCGACCGAATCCTGTCGTTCGACTATAGGCTGGACGTCGCGGCAAGGCTGCAGAAGCCACTTCCTGAGCATCCTGGCGCCCATTGGTGTTACGGTCTCGTCCAGAATCCCCAGGAGGCTCCCCTTCACGCCCCCGCCCGCGCCGCTCTGGAGCACGTCAAGGTTCCGAAGGGTGGTCGAGTCCAAAAACATGAACCGGGAGCGGGAATAGAAAGACAACCGCTTCACATGCTCCAGGTTAAGCAGGCGATTTTCGGAGAGATAGTTTATCAGTGCGCCTGCGGCATTCGCCGCGGCAGGGTAGTCCGTTGCGCCCAAACCGTCCAGAGAGGCCAGCCCGAAATGTTCCTTCAGGGTGCGCCCGGCGATTTCATCGTCAAAAGCCCAGTCCTCACAATAGCTGAGCAGGGCGTCCGTTTCCCTCTCCAGGAAATCCCTCCAGGCCTCTTCCGCGTTCCGGGGAAGAATAATCTCCTGAGGCTTGAGCCTCTGGTACTCGTCCACAAACATACGGCGGGTGTTCCGGCCCTCGAGCTGAGTTCCCTCGATCTCCCCCGTGGAGATATCCAGGACACAGACGCCCAACCCGCCCGGAGACGGATAGAGGGAAGCGATGTAGTTATTCTTCTTCGAATCCAGAAAGCCGTCCCCCTGGAACGTCCCTGGAGATACTATGTTGACCACACGCCGCTTAACTATCCCCCTGGCCTCCCTGGGGTCTTCCACCTGCTCACAGACGGCCACCTTGTAACCGGCTTTAACCAGCCGTGCGAGATAAGGCTCCATGGAATGATAGGGGACACCGCACATGGGCACCGGGGATTCCTTTCCCTTTTCCCTGGTGGTGAGGGCTATCTCCAGGATGCGGGAAGCCGCCACAGCGTCCTCCCCGAACATCTCGTAGAAGTCGCCCATGCGGTAGAAGAGAATGCAGTCGGGGTGTTGACTTTTGATGCTATGGTATTGTTTCATCATGGGGGTCATTTTCATGGCGGGACAACCCCCTGTGCGTATTTTTCCAACGCGCTCGAATCCCTGCCTGTATATCGCTAAGGGAGAATCTCTTTCCTCTGCTCTTCCTCATCGGATTCATCACCCAAGCTCAAGCGCTGTCCACGGCTCTCCCCTAACTCCGGCTCCAGGAGCTCTTTTTCACGGTAGCTTTCCAGCTCATCCTCCAGCTCCGCATTGCGCTTCTTGAGACGCTTGGCTTCTCTCTTGAACTTCATGGAACTCAGGTGCTCGGCAATCCAGGCGATGATAAAACCGATAAATATGGCTACGAGTATGATTACGAACAGGGGAAGGCTCCCTTCCAGCCCGAAGTGATACTTTAAGGGAACTACCGCGTTGTTCCTGACTCCGAAATCGGCTATGAGGAGTATTACAATTAGAGATACGATGAACTTAAAAGTGGTCAATACCAAACCCTCCTCGGTCTGTCTGAAAAACCCCCCCGTAGAAGGCCACGCCAAACAGCAGCTACATTGCTATTCTTTGATATGCTTGATGAGCCTGTTGAAAGTGGACTCCAGACTCTCCGGCATGACCCGTGCATCGTTGATAACCGACATGAAATTTGTATCACCTTTCCACCTGGGCACCACATGGAGGTGAATGTGATCTTCGATACCCGCTCCCGCCACCGCTCCCATGTTAATGCCTATATTGAAACCCTCAGGCCGGAAAGCTTTCTTAAGCGCGGTTACACCCTTCTGAACCAGAGCCATGAGCTCGGCCAGCTCCTCTTCGCTCAATTCTTCGATTTCGGAGAGGTGGCTATAGGGGGCCGCCATAAGATGACCGCTGGTATAGGGATACCTGTTCATTATTATGAAGGCGTGCCGCCCCCGATAAAGGACGTGTCTTTTATGGTCTTCTCTCTCCGCAGCAGCAACGCAAAAAACGCACTCTTTCATCTTCTTGCTCTCGATGTACTCCATGCGCCAGGGAGCCCATATTACATCCATCTCAGCCTTTCACACCTTTGCAGGTATTCAAACCCCGATGGGGCCTTCACTCGACGCTTCCTTCCATCACTTGAAAAACTTCCGGTAAGGGAACCGACTGAAAAGAACATTCCTTTCAGAAATACCCTTCTTGATAACGGATGCGCCGTGAGTCAACCGCTTTTCAAGGCATTCAGCACCTCGGCTTCTCTAACTTTCATTTTCCCGGCATCGCTCCGGGACGTCTCGTGATCATAGCCCAAAAGGTGAAGTATCCCATGCGTCAGCAGCAGGTCCATTTCTTCCTCCAGGCTGCGCCCCATCTCATCAGCCTGGCGTTGTGCGCTTTCCGTGGATACGACCACGTCTCCCAGAAGCACCGGCCGAATCTCCCCGAATGGGGCCGGCCCCTGGGGGAAGGATAACACATCCGTCGGCCCCTGCACACCCCTAAACTGCTCATTGAGCCGGGCCATCAACTCATCGTCCACCAGAAGCATGCTTAACTCACAATCATCGCATCCCAATATCTCCAGAATACTCCTGGCCTTACTCTTCACGGAGCTAAGGGCCGCCCTGGACCTGCTTTGTTTGTCTTCCACTAAAATCGAGATGGGGGACACTATCTGGAATCTCCTCCGTTTCTTCCTCCTGGCCGGGATAGGAGATGCGCTGATGAAATATGGCCGCCAGAATCCTCACGAAGCTCTCAACGATGATGTGCAGGTCCTTAAGAGAAAGATCGCAATCATCGAGCTGGCCGTCGATAAAGTGCTGGTTGACTATCCTCTGCGCCAGGTTCCCGAGCCTCGTCTGAGAGGGCTCTTCGAGCGTCCTGGAAGCCGCCTCGACAGAATCGGCCAGGAGGACTATGGCCGCCTCTTTACTCTGAGGCTTGGGACCCTGATAGCGGAAATCATTCTCATCCACCTGCTGATGTCCCTCGCTGTTCTGCTCCCTGGCTTTGTTATAGAAAAAAGAAATGAGACTGGTTCCGTGATGCTGCCTTATGATATCCACAATGGGTGTGGGTAGCTTGTGCTCTCTCGCCAGCTCAGCGCCGTCCTTGACGTGAGCCATCAATACCAGGCTGCTCATGGAGGGCGCCAGCTTATCGTGTTTGTTCTCGCTTTCCTGCTGATTTTCTATGAAATATTCAGGTTTGAAAGTCTTGCCCACATCATGATAGTAGGAAGCCACCCTCACGAAGAGCTCGCTGGCCCCGACGTTTTTAGCAGCCTCCTCTGCCAGGCTGCCCACGATGACGCTGTGATGGTAAGTACCAGGCGCCTGCACCACCAGTTTCCTGAGGAGAGGGTGGTTAGGGTCTGACAGCTCCAGAAGTTTTATGTCCGTGGCCATGTTAAACAGCGACTCGAAGATGGGCAGTATCCCCGAGACGATTATGCCCACTACCACTCCTCCGAGGAAACCCATGATGGCATCGAAACCTCCATGGGCGGTGAACAGGGTATGATTTATTAAATCCGCCGAGACCACTATCGCCAGGTTGCCCGTACCAATGAACACCCCCGTGGTCAGCAACGACGTACGCTGCCGATAATGTTTCCCCCGGAAACTGGCCACCAGGCTGCCCACCAGCGCCAGCAGCGGGAAGGATAGATTGTCCTTGATCAATACTCCCACCAAAATGAAGGTAGCCACCGAAAAGAGCATGGCTATCTCCATGTCGAAGAGTATGGCCGCCAGCATCGCTCCTATGGCGAAAGGTGCGGCGTAGTAGAATGAGGTCTGGGTAATTATGCTCTGGTTCTCAGCCATGGAAGCGGCGATATATAGCGCAGCCTTTATGATGACCATGTTTCCCGCAAATATGGCCGACAGGAGTATGAGCTGTCGATTGCTCCTTATCATCCAGTGCTTGAATTTCGAGAGGTAAATCCAGCCCAGATAAAGTATGGTTATGACCAGAACCAGTAAGCCCAGCCAGGTGAAAAGCATCTTGTTGCCCCCGGTAGCCTGAACCATACCCTGCAGCTTCATCAACTGCTCTTCGTTGATCGGGTCCCCCTCTCGTAATATGATCTCACCCTTCCTGAGCTTGAAGTAGACCGGTTTCACCGCGCCGGCCGCGGACTGGACCCTGTGCCGCGTCTCGGCCATGTTGATGGCCAGATTGGGCCGAACGAGCTGTCCGGCTATATGCCGCACCGCGCTCTTGAGCCCTATAGGTTCATCCGGCACATAATCCGTCACAAACTGGTTCAGGAACATTTTCAGGGAAGACCTGTTCAGTATCGAGCTGGTGTCCTTTACAACGGTCTCCTCACCGGTAGCAAGATCTCTCACTATTACGCCGTTCGCCGAGTGGAACAGGTATTCCTTGTCATCTCCCACCAATCCCTTATTCAAGACGGCTTTCAGAGCATCGATGATATATCCTTCTACCTTGGTCTTGTAACCCATATCCTCCATAATCCGCATCGAGCTTTCATCGACATCAACCTGAAGGCTTTCCCCAAAGACCCTCGCCCTCATGGCCTTGACCTCCGATTCCAGAACCTCCGGGTCCGACGAGCCTCTCGTATTAAACCCGCTCTGGAGGCCGCGAGCTTCTATAAATTCCCTGTATTTTTCCAAGGCGCGCCGTTGAAATTCCTCTCCCTTTTTTCCCGTTATGGCTTCTTCGTCGAGAAGACCGGCGCTCAAAAAGGCGTCCTCCACTCTCCGAGACAGTTCGCCCAGGAGAGCGCTGTCAAGGTCAAACACCGGCGGAACCACCTCTTTTGCGGTCTCCAGTCTCTTTTCGGTAGCCTGAACGTCCTCGACCAGATAATCCTCCTGAGCCTTGACGTTCCTTGCCGCGATGTCGCCCACCTTGTAATCCGGCTGAGAGAGCCTGAGATTGGGGGCCAGAAGGGCGGTAAGCATAAAAGCCACAGAAAGGCCCAGAACAACCTTGGTGAACTGAGGCGCAACCTTGCGTTCCACCTCGTACAGCTTTTGAGAGATATGGGGTCTGGCTGGCAACCTGGGCGCCTGTTTCTTCGAACGTTTTCTCTTATCTATTTCCAAGGTTATGCTCTCTACCTCTGTTCATCCTGTCAGCCTTCTGATACCTTCTTATTCCCGGGCAAATCTTCATATCTTTCGTAGGCCGTTATTATTTTCTGGACCAGATCGTGTCTCGCTACGTCGCCTTCATTGAAATATATAAATTTTACGCCCTTTACGCCTTTCAGGACGCCCTGTATCTCTATGAGGCCGGAGTCCTTCCCCGCGGGGAGGTCGACCTGAGTAATATCGCCGGTAACCACGACCCTGGAATTGAACCCCATCCTCGTCAGGAACATTTTCATCTGTTCCGAGGTCGTGTTCTGCGCTTCATCCAATATTATGAAGGAATCATTAAGTGTTCTGCCCCTCATGTAGGCGAGGGGAGCCACCTCTATGGAACCCCTTTCCTGAAGCTTCTGGGCCATATCGAAATCCATCATATCATAGAGGGCGTCATACAGCGGCCTCAGGTAGGGATTCACTTTATCGAAAAGATCACCGGGCAAGAAGCCGAGCTTCTCTCCCGCCTCCACCGCCGGCCTTGTGAGTATGATGCGGCTGTACTCCTTCTCCATGAGGCCCGAAACCCCCATGGCCATGGCCAGGTATGTCTTTCCAGTTCCCGCAGGACCGATGGCGATGACCATGTCGAACTTCCGCATGGCCTGGATATAATCCTTTTGATTCCTGCCTTTGGGTACAATCGTCCGCTTCTTGGTATATACCTTTATCTGGTCCTGGTACAGCTCCCTTATATCCGTTTCATGGTCGGCAGCGGAGGATTTTACAAGATGGAGTAATTCCTCGGAAGCTATGGAATGCCCGGCCGCAAGAATATAGTCCAGCTCCCTGAGCAGTTTTTCGGCCGCCTCGACGGACTCGACACCCCCCTCAAGAGTCACTTCATCCCCCCTGGCTGAAATGCGTATGTTAAACGTCTTCTCTATCAGTTTGAGGTTCTCGTCCTTGACGCCGAAGAGATCGAAAGCGCTGTACCCTCCGGAGAGCTTTACCCCCTTCCTGGTTTTATTCATATATTACGGTTTTCCTCATAGGCTCAAAGAGGGGAACTCTCTGGAAACCCTCCTCCGGAGAAAATTGGTGTTCACTCGGGCTCGACCATCAACTAAAACCTATCACCGGATTTATCTCACCGCCTCCCTGGATACATGATCCGGGAACAGATTCCGATTTGCGCTTTTCACCCATATCTAAAATAGCACACGGACAAGGCATTTTCAAAAGGTAAAACCCTTTCAAGCCGCCTCCGAGACAGCCTTCAGAAGCCTCTGCTTCAGCCTGTTCAACGCTTTTTCATTCTCTATCTTCCTGCCGTAGAAATCGGTTATATAGAATGCGTTTATGGCCCTGTGCGCCTCTGTGGAGATTTTGGCCAGATAAATATTGGCGCCCTCCTTGAACAATGTATTGGTGATTGAGTAAAGCAGTCCCAGCCTGTCCTGGGCTATCACTTCTATTATGGTATGGGTGTCCGACGAGGTATTGTCCAGTTCTACCCTGGGAGGCACTTTCATATGCTCGGCTTTCTTCGCATGAAGGGGTTTCTTGCGCCCGACCATTAGCTGCTCTACCGTGAGCTTTCCTTCCAGTATCCGTTCCAGGTAATTATTGACCTTATCCCAGATATCCTGGTCCGTTACCGGTTTGCCGTCCAGGCCGTTCACCTGCAATATGTCCAGTACCGAGCCATCCGTCCCCGTGTATATCTGGGCGCTGATTATGTTTATGTTCATGGCCGACAGCGCACCCGCAATACGGCTGAACAGGCCCGGTTTCTCCCGGGAACATACCAGCAGCTCGGTGTAACCTTGAAGGAAATCATGCGAACAATCCAGCGAAACCGTCTTATCTTCCATGCGGTGAACCAGTTCGAGATGACGCGCCAACCTTTCAGATGGGGTGACGACCAGGTATCGGTAGGGCATGGTATGGAAATAGTTCTCTACTTCTTCGGGATCGATGTCTTCGCTCAACATCGACATGACCTTACTTCTTACCTTCTCAAGCGTAACCTCCCAGGTATATTCGGCTTTTCCACCCCTCACGAAGTAATTATAGGTCTCATGATAGAGCTCCCACAGCAGCGCCCCCTTCCAGGTTGTCCAAACGTGGGGACCGACTCCCATTGTGTCAGCGTAAGTCAAAAGATAGAGAAGGGCAAGGTTCTCCTCATTTCCCACTGTTCGGGCGAAGCTCGATATCATCTTGTCGTCGTTTATATTTCTCCTCTGAGACAGATGACTCATGACGAGGTGATGCTCCACCAGGAACAATATCTTCTTTCTGTCAGCATCTTCCAATTTGAGGCGCTCGAGTATTCCCGAGGAAATGGCCACTCCGGATTTAACGTGTCCCCTCCCCTTTATCTTCCCTATATCGTGCAACAGCACCGCCAGCTTCAAAAGCCACGGTTTGTGCACCCTCTTGTACATGCTGGAGAGTTCCTTCAATTCGGCTTCGGCCGTATCCTTTAACCCCTCCAGATGCTTAACCGCCTTAAGCTCATGCTCATCGACCGTGTAGCGATGATATAGATCGTGTTGGGCCAGGCAGGTAAGCTCCCCGAACTCAGGGATGTACTTGCCCAGGACACCCGCCTCGTGCATGCTATGCAGGGCCTCGGCGGCTCCGTCCCCGGACAATATCTCCAGGAAGATGTCTCTGGCCTCCGGGCTGGCAGCGAAATTTTCATCTATCAGGTGCAGGTTCTCCCTGATTATCCCCATGGCGCTCTGGCAGGGAGCCAGGCCTAAAGCCCGACCGTAACCGAACAGCTTCAGCAGCAGCAGCGGATGCTCGGCAAAAGGATTGCCCTCGACCACTATCTCGCCATCCAGAGAGCATATCCCCTCATCTATCTTTCTCCTTCTGATTGCGCTGCCCAGGCGGGTAAAAAACCAGCCCTTGTGGCTGCATCTGTCCAGCGCCAATCTGGAATATCTGGCGATATCGCGGGACTTGAGAAAATACTCTCTCATGAACAGCTCAACAGCCGGGAACACGCCGTCGCTCTGGTAGCCCAGGTTATCGGCCACCTCCTTCTGCACTTCCATGAACAGCACATCGCTGCGATGTTTAATTATAAAATGGAGCTCGTTGCGCACCCTGTGCATAAAATCATAAGCCTCCATGAACTCGCCCAGTTCCTCTGAGCTGAGCAGCCCCACGCTCTCCAGATCCCTCAACCCCTTGAGACCGAACCTGGTTATGCCGCACCATAGCGCCAGGTGAGCGTCCCTGAGACCGCCCACCCCCTCCTTTATGTGAGGCTCCAGGCAGTTGACCGATTCGCCATATTGGGCGTGACGAAGTACCTGCTCCGACATCTTGGCCTTTATGAAACCCTTGGCCTTGCCCGATAAAAACCTTTTCCTGATGGCCCGAACCAACTCCCCGGTAATCTTCTCATCACCACAGATGCGCCTGCACTCTACCATGGCGGTCTTCACCGTCGAATCCCCCGCAGCCATGTTCAAGCACTCGGAAACGGTCCTGCAGCTATGCCCCACCTGGAGATCGAGATCCCACAGGATATATAGAGTCTCCTTGACCAGAAAATCAATGAACGGATTCATCCTGCGGTGGAGGAAGAGGATGTCCACGTCCGAACAGGGGTTCATCTCTCTTCGGCCGTATCCGCCCAGAGCGACCAGCGCCGTGCCGCCGTTTATCTTGAACCCCGCTCGCCGGGCGGCCTCTTCACAAAAGGCGTAGATTCGCTCGATCACATTGTCGAGGAGGTCCGCCCTGCGGCGAACCACTTCCAGTCCACCAGCACCCGATCTGTGCATGGTGAAGATTTCCTTCCTGCCCTCCTCAACCAGGATTCTCAGTTCCTCGACGATCTCTTTGCTGTCAATCCCCTCGTACATATAAATTACCTGGACCTGGGGTGAAATTTGTCGTACTGCTCTCGCAAATGCTTATCCAGAAGATGAGTATATATCTGCGTGGTAGAAATATCAGAGTGCCCCAGCATCTGCTGGATGGACCTCAGATCAGCCCCGCCCTCGAGGAGATGCGAGGCAAAGGAATGCCTGAGCATGTGAGGATTCACTTCCCCTATGCGCGCCCGGCGGGCGTAAAGCTTCACCCTGTTCCAGAGATTGTTGCGGGTCATGGGGCCGCCGCGGCGGCTCAGAAAAAGGTATGCCGAAAGCTTCCCTCCGGCCATAGCCGGCCTGGATGAGGCCAGATATAGACGCAGAAGCTCAAGAGCCCTCTCCCCCACCGGCACCACCCGCTCCTTCCCGCCCTTACCGTAGGCTATCAGGTAACCCCCTTCAAGGTTGATGTCAGCCTCTTTCATCTTCACCAGTTCGGAGACCCTGAGGCCCGTGGCGTACATCAGCTCCAGCATGGCCGCATCCCTCAGGCCCAGCG
>CAYVLI010000008.1:0-1625 GCA_964452105.1 uncultured Nitrospinota bacterium | reverse complement strand
CTGAGGCCCGTGGCGTACATCAGCTCCAGCATGGCCGCATCCCTCAGGCCCAGCGGCTGGCTGGTATCCGGTTGAGCCAGAAGAGCATCCACCTGGTGCAGCTGGAGAACGTGGGGCAATTTCCTTTCAATCCTGGGAAACTGCACTTCTGCGGCGGGATCCTCCTCGGAGTAACCTTCCCTCAAAAGGAAACGATGAAAAGATTTAACGGAGCTTAGATGACGTCTCAACGACGTCGAAGAAAGACCCTTCTCCCTGAGATAGGCCATGTGGCTCAATATATCATCCCTGTTAAGGGAGAAAATCACTTCATCTCCCCCGGGGGCCGTCCTCTCCAGGTAACAGGCGATGTCCCCGGCGTACGACTCCACCGTACGGGGTGAAAGCCTCGCTTCCACCCTCAAAAAATTCAGGTATTCGTCAAATAACCTTTCCATCTCTTCGGCTTCGCACCCTCCCGATGACGACGGTGGCACAGATACACATTCTCATGCCCTTCTCACCAGTTTGAGCAGATGTTCCATCTCCTCACTCATACAGAGACGATTGATGACAAAATATATTATACCCCCCGCTCCCAGGCAAACCGCCAGAGCCCCCGCCCTCATCAGAAGCGGCGAATCAACATAAAAAAGTTTCTTATATAATATCCATACCGCCAGGGCCACCACCACCGAAGCCAGCAGGCTTCTGGCTACCGAGAGCGCAAGTTGCCTGCTCCCGTAATCACCCACTCGTCTGTAGAATATAATGAGCAAGGCGAAAAAATTAAACATGGAAGAGATGGAAGTGGCCAGGGCCAGACCGTTGTGCCTCATCGGCCCCATGAGTATAATATTAAGCACTACATTAATTATTAATGCATATATAGCTATTACAAAAGGGGTTTTGGTATCCTGCATGGAGTAAAACCCGGTTGCGGCTATCTTCACGCCGCCGAAAGCGAACAGTCCTATGGAGTAGTAAAAGAGAGCCGAGGAAGTGGCCAGCGTGGCTTCAGGCCCGAAAGCGCCCCGCTGGAAGAGAACGTTTATCATGGGCGTCTTCAGCACCATCAGCATCAGAGCGGAGGGAATCATTATGAACATGGTCAGCTTGGTCCCGAACAGCAGAGAGGTCTTCAGTTCATCCATCTCCCTCCGTGCGGCGTGCCCCGACAGAACCGGCAGGATGGCCACGGCTATGGCTATCCCGAACACCCCCAGGGGGAACTGCACCAGCCTGTTAGCGTAGTAGAGGTAGGAGACGCTCCCCTGGGGCAGCCAGGAGGCTATCCATCTGTCCACCAGCACGTTCACCTGATTCACTCCCAGACCCAGGAGCGCCGGTCCCATCAGCCTCATCACCCTTCCCAGACCTTCGTGTCGGAGATTAAGGGACAGCCTCGGCGCCACCCTCCTGACGGCCATGGGAGGGAACTGCACGGCAAACTGCAGGACTCCCCCCATCAAAGCGCCGATGGCCAGCGCCAGGATGGGAACGCCGAACCTGAAGTGCAGCAGCAGCGCGCAGGAAATCACGGCCGCATTGAAGAAGGCCGGCGAAACGGCAGGCCAGAAAAAGTGCCCCCTGGTATTGAGTATGCCTGTGGCCAGCGCAGCCAGGCCCACCAGAAATATATAAGG
>CAYVLI010000007.1:20874-24143 GCA_964452105.1 uncultured Nitrospinota bacterium | reverse complement strand
TACTACCACTGTATGCCATACCAAGGTAGCGTTCCCACGGAAGACGAGAAACGAAGGTATTCTGCTAAACGGTGATTCATCGATGCTTTGAACCGTTTCGACAGGTGGGAGATACGTTAGGGAAAGCTCAAGAAGCGCCAGGAGGGGTTCGAGCAGAAGGGCGTAGATGTAATGCTCTCTGTTGACATGGTCCGTTTGTGCTGGACCGGACAGATAAACTGTGTCGCTCTAATCGCTGGCGACAGCGATTTCGCCTATGCCGTTAGAAGCGCTAAGGATGTCGGGGTAGTGGTCAAAATGTACTATTCGCCCAATTCTTTTTCTATGGACCTTTGGAAGGCTTGCGACGAACGCCATAAGATGACCCACGGTATGATCGACAGGGCTTTACGGGATCATTAGTAGTTTAGTGTAAGGTTTAGGAACTCTCCCGGGGGTTGTATTTTTCAGGAGGAGGGAAGCCCGCTGAGGCTCTTCCTTCGCACTGAAATGTGGGGGGAACCTTTCTGAAGAAAAGACCCCCGGCGCGCAACCGTCAACCGACCTCGTAGCGCTCATACTTAAAAAAACGAGGGGAACCCTTAAAGAGTTCCCCTCCATCAGATGGTGATTGGACGCTTACTTACCTGCGCTCCATCATTACGCCGATGTCGTCGCCGCCCAGAGTATTATCGTCTACGTCCGTTTCAAGGACACGGTTCTCACCCGCGGATACGATCCAGCCATATGTAGAAGCGCCCTCATCGGTGGCCCGAAAGGCATCCACATAAATCAGGTAGGGGTTCCCCCAAGGATCGTAGCCTATCTCCTGACCGTAGGTGACCTTCGTATTCTCATAGTTGGGTTCCGCGCTGCTCAGGCTCGTGGTGTCATAAAAATAGTCGTTCATGTTGCCACAGGTCGCGGTAGACAAAATCCCCACAGCTCCTCCCGATGCTGTTGTTGAGCCGCTGGACACACTGAGGTTCGTGTTCGCGCCAACCGCTTGCGAGGCACTACAGGCGACACTTGTTAAAGCGTTGTCGGTGTAGGTAGTGTAGGTCTGCGGTGCGCTATACAGTACATTCGCCGACTCATAGTAGGCGGGGGGCTTTCCCGTGTCAGACGTGAAAGAGGTTACCATGGTCTCTATGGTTTTTACCTCCGCCAACGCCTTGGTCGCCTGACCCTTAACGGACGTGCTTACCGCCGAGGGTGCGAAGGCAGCGGCCAGGGCCACCCCGATGCTTATCACCGCGCCAGCTTCCACCAACGATGTCGAGATACCCTTCTTGTCCTTGAGAAACCTGATTATCCTCTGCAGTATCATTGCTTCTCCTCCCTTCTCTCGGCACCGGAGCCCATCCCCGGCGCACCTTGGTTGTTACTTGAGCCTGAAGATTATGTCATCGCCGCCGGGTCGCATCGTCTTCTTCTCGCCGCCTGATATGTCGAAGCTGGTCTCCACCTTCTCGTTGGGACCGGCGGAGAGGACGAAAGCGGGGTCGTCGCTGGTTCCTATAAGGTTCTCCGCGTTGACCAGGTACTTGTTACCCCAGGGGTCAGGCCCCAGGTTTTCCATGTAGGGTCCCTTCCACATGAAGGGCATGTCCTCGGTGCGCGATGTGGGATATGTTGGACCGTTCTCGATGAGATGTTCCACCAGCTCCCCACGGCTTCCGCCGGAGATTTCATCTCCGGTGGGAGTAGCTTTTGTCCAGTCCGATGCGGTATCTTCCTGGGGCATATCGCCGGGCCCCTGGAGCACCACGATGTCCATGTTGGAGTAGTCGAGGTCGGAGCCGCTGCTGTACAGCGGGTAGGTCCTCAAGTCCCGCTCAAAGGCTGCGATGGCGCCGCCTATGGTCTTTACCTCGCTCTGCGCCCTGGCTATCCTGCTGTCCTCCACGTGACGGAGCACCATGGGGGTGAGCGTACTGGCCAAAACCGCTATTATGGCCAGTACCACCACCATCTCAATGAGCGTGAATCCATGTTCCTTTTTTTTCATCGTCTTTCTCCTTCCGTTACGGGTTAAAATTTTACGCTCTACATAATCCTAGCCATATTCTCTATCAAGATTCGTGCCAAACGGCATCCATCGGCGTAATACCTTTAATATCAACGTGTTACGGGGGAAGGGACGGAGCGCTGCCGAGGGAGGCTAACTACAAAAATTGTAGGGATATTTGAGCATATTTGATTTTGGGACATAATTCCATTGTTTTTCAAGAGGTTAGCCGAAGCTACAAAAATTGTAGGTCACCTACAAAAATTGTAGGAACATTTAAGTATGTCTAATTTTAAAGGGTGGCAACGTTGGAATGGCTGCGGCCGGCTTTGAGATCAACCAGCCGAAGATTATGCGAGTTGCTCCCGGTGGGTGGGGCGTGACGCGGCTCACGACCGGCGGGGATACAAACTCGGAGGCGTAGCGCGTCTTGCCTGCATTCGTTCGCAAACCCCGACAATAGCCACGCTCGATATCCCCCCATCGTGATAGTTTTCGTGAACCCCCTTTCAACTTCAGGGCTCGCGCGAAGTGGACGGGGTGATTTTCATGTCAGGAGGCGCGTCGTGCGCACACGCGGGCCGAAGAAATTGGTCCCCGTTCTCGGGTGGTGAAGCAAGATATAAGAGAGGGCAGAGGAAAAGCGGCCTTGCACACCCCGCACACGACCGTGTTGAGCCGGACTGCCTCAGAAAGACTTTCGAATTTCAGCATTCAGAGAGAAGTCACGAGCCATGGAGCGGCCATAGGGGCCACCCATTTTGAAAAAAAACCATCCCCTGCCCCCGGGGAAAAACCTGTCCCCGGGCAAGCAGGACCGAGAGGCAACCCCCTTATGCCCTCGCTCTAACCCGCCTAATCCCTAATCTTTCTCCCTCGTGGGGGTAAATGTCACCGTGGAGGCGGACCCGTCGGAATGTTGGAAGACAACGGTGAATTGAACACCGGTAACATCCACGGGTTGGCCGCCCTGCCACCTGGCATCCCTGAACCTCTTTATTTCGACCTGGACCGACGCACCAGACTCGGAGGAGTCTATGGTTAAATCGCTCACCCGCGTCTTGGCAGAATCGACGTGCACAACCATGGGAGTGAAAGGGGAGCTTGTTCCCGCCACGCCAATGGGAGGGGAGACCGAGACCGGCTCTCCCGACCCTTTCCTGGCAAAGTCGGGCCCCGTAGCCTTAAATACCACGGTATCACCTATCTCCATTTCACTGAAATATGCAGTCGGCATCGTATCGTAGTAAACGGTGACCCCCACGATATCAACGACGCT
>CAYVLI010000007.1:0-20774 GCA_964452105.1 uncultured Nitrospinota bacterium | reverse complement strand
GTCTGGGGGTCGGGGTCCAAAGTGCCATCGGGGTAGTAGAGAGAGACGGGGATGTTCTGGAGTGGGCGGCCACTGGTCTTCTCGGATACGTATCCGAACACCGTGGAGAAGGACTCCTTCTTGGCGACCTCTACTACTATGTCGTCTTCTCCCCCCAGAACCTTATCGGGGCCTTTGCTGGTTATTTTGGCTACGTAATCATTCGGTCCCAGGCCGGTGGGACTACGTACTTGGTATACAAGAGGCTGTCCGAAAGGATCAAACTTTACCTCGCCGGTCAGGGGCGCCTGGGAGGCGCCGCCGGTCACGTAGGGGCCCTGCCACCCCCCACCTATTTTATACTGTCTGCTGAAAAGGTAAGAGGGTTGTGTGTCCTGGACCACCAGCTTCTTGAGCGCATTTTCATCCACCGTGGAGTTCCCTTGGCCAGGCAGGATTCCCATGTCCCCTATGAACCCGTAATCGGTCCGGATGCCGTCTGCCTTGATATCCGGGTCACCGATCATGGCGATTTTGAGGGTATCGAGGTCGCTCGTACCCTTTTCCGTGCGCACCTCCCTCAACTGGCCGATCAGATAAGGGGTGAGCATCGAGGCCAGTATGGCGATTATAGCCACTACCAGAACCATTTCGATGAGTGTAAAGCCCTTAATGCTTTGGCTCGAGTTGGTTTCTCGCATTCAGGTTTCTCCTCAAATGTGTTGTATTCCTCAGGGCGAAACTTCCCCCCGGAATGACTTTTCGGTGGTGGCTTACTGTATCCCCTCTACCCCAAAGACTAACAATCGAAAGAGTATTAATTCATCAACACACGTATGGTCTTATAAAGGGCATGAGCGTCGAGTAGTTTACCCAACCAGTTCCAATCGATAGGTTCGAACAAAATATCCTTCGTATATAGGTTTAATGTCGCCTTGAAAACTCTGGGGCCTTTAGCTTGAGTGAGAACTATTATGGGCATATCATGTCTCTTTTCTCCAACGTCCCTTATCATGTTCAGCGCACTAGGGTTACAAGTATCCACTATGAGGACATCCGACTGGAAAACGCCACGGTAGTCTATTTTCTTTTGATAATCCTCCGCAACTCTACATCTGTACCCCTTCTCGCCGCACATGGTGAGTAGACGCTTCTTGGTGTTTATAGAGCCTAATAGAAGTAATATCTCAAGCGGCATCAACCTTTGGCAACTTGCCTCCATCGTCATCCCTCGCATGATTGAAAATTGAAAAAGCCACAACAATACCAAAAGATACCACGGATCAGGGTCCTCGTTCCCGGCTTCAGCGCAGCAAAGCTTTGATTTTTTCCTTCAGGGTTTCCAGGCTGATAGGCTTACCCAGGAATTCGTCTGCCCCCAGCCCTTTTGCCAGTGATACCTCATCCGGGTGGTCCATGGCAGAGAGAATGATAACAGGAATCTTGGCCCACCCGTCGTTCTTTTTCATAACACTGAGGACTTCGTAACCATCTAAATGCGGTAAGATGATATCGAGAAGGACGATTCCTATATTTTCTGTAGACAGGATTTTCAGCGCTTCCATCCCGTCTTTAGCGGTTTTTACGGTATAGTTTCGCCGTGACAGGAAGAGAGCCAACCCTTCCCTTGTCTCATCTTCGTCTTCTACTATGAGAATAGTGGCCATTCCTTTTCCCCTAATCCCAGACCATGTGCACACATAAACCTTGATTCTCGTGTTTTTCATTGCAATTCCTAATTAAGTTTAATATATATAAACTTGTTAGCGGTATTCAACATAAAAGCCGTTAAAATCTAAAGTATAAAGAGGGAAAATCATGGATGGAAACAGTAAATACAGGATCAGGCAAGTCGCTAAGATATTAAATATCCCAGTCTCCACCATCAAACACCATGAGAGCATCGGCAGGCTCCCTCTTCCCAGGAGAGACCAGAGAGGGTGGCGCTACTACACCGACCAGGATATCGTTAGAATAAAAGCCTTCTTCCTTGACGGGAGATCTTAATGGAAGTCATAGCTATTATGAACCCGCAAAGGGGTACAGGTAAGACTACTACTGCCGTAAACCTATCCATATGCCTGGCCCAAAAGAAGTGGAAGGTCCTTCTCGTGGACCTGGATTCCCAAGGGGGGTCCACCGAGAGGTTGGGAGTGGACCCTCAGGAGGTGGCCCCTTCCGCGTACGAGGTGATGAGCGGGAAGATCGCCTCTATGGATGAGGTGGCTACGGATACTCCCCACCCCGGACTGAAGCTGACTTCGGCCACCTTGCAGTTATCCATGTACGATGGCGGCTTGCCCTCCGACCTGACTTGGCCTTACACCCTCCGGCACGCCGTGGAGAACTCCGCCTCTATGTTTGACTTTGTCGTCCTCGATTGTCCCTCCTCTCTCGGGGCACTGTGGGTAAACAGCTATCTCGCCTCGTCACATTTCATCATTCCACTGCGAATAGGGCCTAAGGCTCTTTGGGGGATGGATTTTCTGGCCGAGCAGGTAGCGGGAATAAAGCATAAAAGCGGCCATAACGCAAATTTGCTCGGTGTATTAGCCACAATGGTGAAAGAGGATGAACCTTTTCACCTGGAGATATTGGAAGAGGTAAAAAGGTATTTCGGACTAAAAAAACTGTTCGACACGGTGATACCATACGTGAATTCGTCACCACCGCTCGAAGGGGCCTCACCGGGGAGAGAGCACTGGGCATTCCCCAGGACCGATTACTACAGCGCTCTTGCGGAAGAGGTGCTGGTTTGCATCAGGAAGCTTAAAAAAAAGTACAGCCGAAGAAACCGGGATAAGGTGAGCACATAAACGCATATCCGATGGCAAAGGGAAGGAAGTCGTGGACAAGATAGGAGAAATTCTGAAAAAAGGAGGGGCGATAGGAGACAAGGAACTTTCCATGGCGCTGAGCAGGCAGCGTTCCAATGGTGAGCTATTGGGTAAGGTGCTCCTGGAGATGGGCCTGGTTTCGGAAGATGATCTGGCCTCCGCTTTGGGGATAGCCGCCCGTGCGGAGAGGGTAAATCTGGATGGGACCGCGATACCACGCGAGATCGTGGGCCTTGTCCCCGAGGAAGTCTGCCGCAGCAAGGAGGTCCTCCCCGTCAAAATGGAAGGGAGCACGCTTCTCGTGGCCACCGCTAACCCCATGGACGTGACCGTCACCGATCAGATCAGCAGCCTTACCGGTCTTTCGGTCAAACTGGTTACAGCCACCAGGACGGAGATATTGAACAAGCTTAACCAGGTTTACGACCACGACGGTATAAGTGTGGCTACGGCGGGTAGGACGGGAGGGGAGGAAGAATCAACGCCGTGGGATGGTATAGAGGAATTCGGTCCTGCTTCCACCGTGGATCACGCGCCGGCAATGGCTGAAGCCCATAATGCCGTCCAGCTGATAGAGAGGGTCCTTCGTGATGCCGTGGACAAAGGGGCTACGGATGTCCATATAGACCCGGGAGAGAAAGACTCGATATTCCGGTTCAGAATTGATGGACTCCTCAGGGAGGAATGTTCTGTGCCCATGGAGATGCATCCCGGCGTATTGAGCAGGATAAAGATAATGAGCAACCTGAACATTGCCGAGAGCCGGGTGCCTCAGGACGGCAAAGCCAGTTTTTCATTCGGCAGTAAAGAGGTCAACTTACGAGTTTCCACTTTCCCCACCATAAGGGGAGAGAGGTTAGTTATCCGTATCCTGGACAAGGACCAGTTGAACATCGGCCTCGACCGTCTGGGGTTCTCCCCTGCCACGTTAGAAGCGTTCAGGGAGGTAATAGCCAAGCCCCGGGGGATCATACTGGTAACCGGTCCTACGGGTAGTGGTAAGACCACCACCCTCTACTCCGCCCTGGGCTACTTCAACTCCGAAGAGCAGAACATCATCACCATCGAAGACCCCGTGGAGTATGATCTTCCTGGGATAGCCCAGTCCCAGGTGAACCTCAGGGCGGGGATAACGTTTTCCTCGGGGCTGAGGGCTATGTTACGTCAGGACCCGGACGTAGTTTTGATAGGGGAGATAAGGGACAAAGAGACCATGGAGATAGCCCTCCGCGGCGCACTCACCGGGCACCTCGTCCTGGGCACACTCCATACCAATGATGCAGTGGGGTCAATACCGAGGCTTTTAGACATGGGGGCAGAGCCTTTTCTGCTCTCCTCTTCACTCCTGGCCGTGTTGGCCCAGCGGCTGGTGAGGCTCATCTGTCCGAGGTGCAAGGTTCCCTACCAGCCCAAGCCTGGGTTGAGGAAGCTCTTGGGAGTGGAAGAAGAGGTGCTATTTTACAAAGGGAAAGGGTGTGCCGGGTGTGATTACACCGGGTACAAGGGGAGGATGGGTATATTCGAACTGTTGCAAACAGATGACCGGCTGAGGGAGCTAATAAACAGTAAAGCCGACTCGGCCTCCTTGCAAAAAGCCGCCCGGGCTGCGGGCATGGAGACCATGTCAGAGGATGGGTTGAGGAAAGCCATTGCCGGGGTCACCTCGTTGGAGGAGGTCTTGCGAGCGACCGCGGTTTGAGAAGGAAGCTTAACTGTGACCATGTATGCATACAAGGCCAAGGATGAAACGGGGAAAACGGTCAGGGGGAGCCTGGCTGTGAAGGATGAAAGGGAACTGTTCGTCCGCCTAAAGGAGGAGGGGTTATTTCTCATAGACGCATCTATCCGCAGGGATGGAGGGCAAAAATCCACCCCCTCACGCCATAAGGTGAACAGAAAAGAGCTCATCGGCTTTACCCATTACCTGGCCTCGATGCTGAGTGCGGGCGTAGCCCTTCCCCATGGTTTGAGAGATCTGAGAACACAGGTGAAATCGGTTCCCCTTCGAAAGGTTATAGATGATATATCTAAAGAAGTGGAGGCCGGTTCCTCTTTTTCCAATGCCCTTAAGCGCCATCCATCGGTTTTTCCGGGAGCCTATATAGGTGTCGTAGAGGCGGGTGAAGCCACGGGTGATCTGGAGGGCGTCTTAGCAAATCTCACCTCTTTTCTGGAATGGCAGCAGGGGTTTGCAGAAGACATAAAGGGGGCCACCATCTATCCCCTTGTTGTTTCTATTACTGTCCTGGCTATGTTCTTGCTTTTGCTGACGTTTGCTGTGCCCAAACTCGCCTCGCTGCTCGAGCAGTTGAATACCACATTACCAGCCATCACGTTGACGGTGATCAGAGCCAGTGATCTGTTCAGGAGCTTCTGGTATATCCCCCTGGCGGCAATCGTAAGCGGGGTCATTTTTATTCGGCTATCCCCCCGCCAGTCCAGAAGCCGGCATCTACTGGATAAGGCTAAGCTACACCTGCCTTTAATGGGAAACCTCAACAGGGAAATAGCCCTTTCCCGCTTCGCTCAGTATTTCGCCATGCTCTACCGGTCCGGGGTGGGCGTCATAGACACTTTCAAGATAATGGAGGGGGTGGTGGGCAATGAGGTGTTGGCCAAGGAGATCGGGGCAATAACACAGAAGGTGGAGAGTGGGTCCTCTATAGCCGAGGCCATGAGAGCAAGCAAGGAGTTCCCCGTGGAGATGGTGAGAATGATGAATATAGGAGAGTCAACAGGCGACTTGGACGATGCACTCAATAAGATCAGCGAATACTACAATAAAGAAGCGTCCGTGGCGGTGAAGAACTTATTCGGCGTTTTTCAGCCCATGCTTATCGTTGTCATAGCTGCATTTGTGCTCGTAATGGCCATGTCGTTCTATCTGCCGATATTTAAAATAGTAGGGGGATTCAGGGGGGTCAGGTAACGAGCCTGCGCCTTTCAGCACTGCCGTTATTAGTGAGGCTGGCGGCCTCGAAGTGCAACGAATGAGGAAGCTACTGCGAATGGAGGTTTGAAACCCAGGTATTTTCTGGGTCTGTTATTGAGCAAAGATTTAATGCGAGCAATTTGCTCGTCGGTTATGGTACTGAAATCCGTGCCCTTGGGCAAGCACCACCTGACAAGCCCATTGATGTTTTCATTAGTACCCCTTTCCCAGGAGGTATAGGGATGGGCGAAAAAGCTTTTTACGCCGATAGCGGAGATGTGTACCTCGCGGTGCATAGTGTTTTCCGTACCGTTGTCCAGAGTGAGGGTCCTCCTGGCCTTTTTGGGGAGGCTCTTAAGCCTCCTTATGATAATGTTGCGGGTGGCCTCGACGGTTTTTCTCTTAAGCCTGGCGAGGTGAAGGGGCCTGCTTTTTCGTTCAACCAGAGAGCTGACCGCGGGGCTCTTGCGAGATACCAGGCTATCACCCTTCCAGTTGCCGAAATGGAGGCGTTTTCCCACCGAGGAAGGTCTCATGTCTATGGGCATGCGACCGGGTATCTTGGGTTTTCGCTCCTTTTTACTCGCGCCCCTGGCCTTACGCTTACGGTGGCTTCTTCTCAGGCATCCTATAAGCTCCAGGCGGCCATCGGTGTGGGGATGGTAGATATACTGGTAGATGGTCTCATGGCTCACGGAGAGGCCGGGATGGTCGATACCGATTCTTCCGGTGATCTGCTCAGGCGACCATCCTTCTTTGAGCTTGGCCCGGACGTGAGAAACGATCCGGGCATTCTTAAGCCTGGGTCTTCTGGCTGCCTTTTTCCTCTTTTCCGCGGCTCGCCCGTGAGCCCTGCGGGAGAGGTATAGTTTATGCTGGGGAAAAGAGTTGCGCTTCGGTCCCCGCGAGATGGTGCTTTTGCTCCGGCCAAGGGCATTTGCTATCTCGCCAAGGCTCTTCTTCTCTGAAAGTAGGGTGGTTATTACGTCTCTTTCTACTAAGTTTAGGTGAGTATACTTTTTATCCATGGCCGCTCAGGATAGCATCTTTCTTTGCACTACCCCAAGCGTTGCACTTCATTATTGAATCGGTGGGGACTAAAGGATGTCACGTGGTAAAAACATCGTAGGAGGTTTGATGCGAACTTCCTCCAGGGTGACGTTTGCGGAGGTGGAGGTTGCCCCCAGGGGGACGAGGGTACTCGGCGGCTTCTCCGCAGATTATATTCCCGATAACATAGAGTGGGCCGTAGAGGAAACCAGGCAAACACTGCGGAGGAGGGATTTCTTCCCCAAAAGAATCAATATCGTGTTGGCAGACGCGGAAGTTGAACATCGTCTCATTTCACTACCTCCCCTCTCCCCTAAAGAGCGGAAAGCCGTTGTAGAGAGAGAGGTCGCAGCGTCCCATTCTTCCCCCATGGTTACCAGTTACGTTGAAACGGGGACCATGGCCCGGGATGGCGGGCAAAAGTATGGACTGCTCGTGGTCAGCGCCCCTGAAGAGAAGGTGACGGAACAACTCTCTTTTGCAGAGAGGTTGGGAATGCGACCAGTAATAATAACCACCGCTCCCCTGGCGCTGCTCCACCTATGTGCTTTGGCAGTGGAGGAGAAGGGAATAGTGGCCTTCTTTCATATGACTCCGGAGACGGGGCATATCGTCGTTGCTCAAGAGTTCTCCTACAGGTATCATCGCAATTTCTCTCTTCGGGGTGAGAGGGAGGGTTCCAGCTTAACTGAACGAGGCGATTCCTTGGCCGAGCACGTGGCTTTTGAGATCAACCGTACGCTCCTTTATGCAAGACAGCACTTCAGGGGCGAGACGGTGGAGAAAGTGGTCCTCGTGGCTCTTTATCCCGACCGGAATATGGAGGATGTGGAGACCAAATTAAAGGAACTAAACATCGAGACGGACAAGGTGGACCTGTCTTCCATCCTGAACGCTGATGCAACCATTGAGGGAGGAGAGAGTCCGTCCTCTTTCGTAGTGCCCGTGGGCGCGGCGTGTATGAAGCCTAAAGAGAAGATAATAAACCTTATCCCCGAGAGGGTGAAAAAGGGCAGGCGGAAGGCCTCAGCCCTGGGCATGGGTGCCATCGCCGCAGGAATAGTAGTGTTTTCATTGACCTTCGCCCAGCAGAAACTTTCCCGAACCCTGCATGGCTCCCAGCAGGCGCTCCAATCCCTGATACAAGAGAAAGAGAGGGTCCTGGGTTCTCTCGAGCGAATAGAAGATACGCGCCAGCAGAGGGAGGCTTACCAAAAGAGGCTGCGATTCTTGCAACTGCTGAAAAACCGGAGTCTTTACTGGCCCGCAGTGCTGCGCGAGCTATCCTATGCTGCTCCCCCGGAAGTGGTGTTCAGCGAGTTAGAGGTGAAGCGAAATGAGGGTGAATGGGTTCTAAAGCTGAGAGGGAAGAGTGCATTCGTGGACAGGGCATCGAGTATGAAGGCGTTGAACCGGTTTTACCTGGCGCTAAGTAACTCTCTTCTTTTCCACGGTGTCAGGATGAACCCTCCCCGTGTGAATGGAGGCGGAAGGCAGCGACAGGCCTCTGGAGTCGAGGGACCGGTCTCCGGCAACGAGTTGCTCTTTGAGCTGGAAGCCAACCTGGCTATGGAGCCGCTATTCCTAGAGGCCAAGGAAGAGAGGAGTCGTTAAGATTTGAGTGGAATAGGGATAGAAGACTACTTGAACCTGTCTTTGAGGGCGAGAGTGGCCATCGTAGTGGCAGTGGCGATAGCGGTTGTAGTAGCAGCGTATCTTCTGTCATATGCACCTAAGATCAGGAAAATCGACTCCACGCTCGAGAGAATAGAGCAGTTGCAGGAAGAGATAGACCACGCAGTGGCCAGCGCACGGAATTTTATTCCACCCACCGAGGGGGAGCGGGACGCTTGGAAAAGGGCTGAAGCGGAGGTGAAACAGTTAGCGCCTCGAGGCGAGGACTTCCTACCGCTTCTATACCGAATAAGCCTTCTTACTGAAAACAGGGCTGGATTCAATCTTTCTTATCCTTCTGATGGCAAGGGTGGGCCGACGACAAGGAAGAAGGTGGTGAGAAGGCCTGTGGGGAAGACTACAAACCGCGAAATCGAGGGGCGAAGGACGAAGTTTTTCTTGGTTCGGCTGTCCCTGGTCACGGAGTATGGAAAATTACCGGATTTGCTGGAGAAGATTCACAAGATAGACAGACTGGTAGAAATAGAATCCTTGAAGGTAAGCAGCCAACAGGAAAGGGTTCTCGTGAACCTCGTCTTACGGGCCTACTATATTGGCTGAACGATGTCCAAAAAGACGGTAATAATACTATCGATGGTAGCCGCCCTGTCGGCAACGCTTCTATTTACCCTGGGAGGGGGGAAGGGGAGGAGGCACCGCGCTGCTTTCCATGCTCCTTCCCCAAAGAAAGAAGCGGGCAGCAGCAGAGGGGCTACATTCAGGTTCCTGGGCCACAGGCTCCTTTTAGAGGACGAAGGATGGATGGATGCGTCCATACTTTCAAAAAAAGGGTCCCTGCGCGATCCGTTTGCCACGCCGTTCTCGTCGGAAGAGCCAAGGGCTCCATCCTACGAGGCCATAAAGAAGGGGGCAAAAAAAGCAGAAGAGGCGAGGAAGCCTATTCCCATTGAGCTGAAGGCTATTATTGTAGGGAAACATGAGAAGGTGGCTATTGTGGGCGAAGAAGTGGTCTCTGTGGGCAGCAAGATAGGGAAGGAGGAAGTCCTGGATATACAAGAAGATAGAATTTTGGTGGGCTCTGAAGGTCATCGACGGGAGGTCTTGTTAGTGAAGGGTGGCAGCAGCGTTTCTATAATCGAGTACTCTTCGGAAGATCTCCTTTCTGGAGGGGTTATCAAGAAGTGAAATTACGTTTCTGTATAGTGATGTGTCTCCTGGGACTTGCGGTGTTCGGTGGATGCACGAAGACCAGACCCCTCGCAAAACCCGGCCCATCTCCTCGAGTAAGTGAGAAGGCAAAAAAGCCTCTCCCCCGGCTAAAAGCTTTGCCGGTGGAGCAGCTGGAGACGGCGAAAAAGGAGCCCGAAGCCAGGTTTTCCATAACCATGCACGACACAGACATCAGAGGGTTCCTTGCCGCCCTGGCAAAACAGACCGGCCTCAACATCGTTCCTTCACCCGAGGTGAAAGGAAAGGTTTCCCTCCATCTCAAGAAGGTCACCCTCGAAGAAGCTCTCGACGCGGTGCTCACGCCCCTGGGCTACGACTGGCGGAGAGAAGACAGGTTTGTCTTTGTCTCCGAGCCCAAGCTCGAAACGCGTGTCTTCAGGGTGAACTATGTCAGCACCACCCGTACGGGCACCAGCACCCTCACCACCGCGGGGGCCAAGGGTGTGGGTGCGGGGTTAGGGGGAAGCTCCAGCACGCTGTCTAGCAGGGATACCGCTGACTTTTTCACCGAGTTAAAGGAGGGGATCGGGAGCGTCCTCTCAAAGCAAGGGAAAGTGAGCATCAGCCCCCTGACGGGGATGATAACGGTAACGGACCTTCCCCCCAATTTAGAAAAGGTTGCGGATTACCTCGAAGCATTTCAGGCGATTGCTCATCGACAGGTACTGATTCAAGCCACCATCGTGGAAGTAACCCTGTCAAAAGGTTTTCAATATGGGATCGACTGGAGCTTGCTGGGGTCTGCGGCATTATTGGGAGTGAAAGGTGCAGCCACGGGGGGGGCGGTGCTGAGCCAGCGACTGGGCACAGGGAACACCATGTTCCAATTCGGTGTGTCTGGCAGTGATATTCACGCTGTCCTGGATGCTATGTCCCGACAGGGAGAGGTGCGAGTCCGTTCTAATCCCAAGGTCTCCACCCTCAACAACCAGAAGGCCATGATAAGGGTGGGGACACAAGATATATTTTTTGAGATAACCACTCAGCGGCAAGGGTCCAAGGCAGGGGCAGAAGAGGTGGTTGCCGCAACCCCTCGAGTCATACCAGTGGGCATAACCCTGGACGTTACCCCTCAGATAGGTCAAGACGGGACCATCACCATGAACATTCATCCAACCATCACCGAGAGGACGGGCGAAGCCAGGTCCAGGTTCGGTGACGTAGTCCCCATACTCGGGGTCAGAGAAACGCAGACGGTCATAAGAGTGAGGAGCGGAGAGACCATAATCATAGGGGGCTTGATAGGATCCAGGAACACCCGGGAAACATCCTCGGTCCCTATGCTAAAGGACATTCCCTTGCTAGGCGCCCTGTTCAGGTCGCCAAAGGAGAGTAATAGCAGGACAGAGCTCGTCATCCTGCTTACTCCCCGGATCATGGGAAGCGGGAGGATCGAAGAGATCACCAACCAGGAAGTAGAACGAGCCAAATTGATAAAAGAGACTCCAACCCCCTTAGAAAGAAAGGGTCGCTGATGTACGAGAGCTTTTTCAACCTTTCAGAAAAACCCTTCAGCTTGACCCCTGATCCCAAGTTTCTCTTTCTGGGCAAGTCACATAGGGAGGCGTTCAACCTTCTTAACTACGGCATTACGCGCCGAGAAGGGTTCACGGCTATTACCGGTGAGGTGGGCATGGGCAAGACCACCATCTGCCGGGCACTGGTCGATAATTTAACTCCCAAGGCCCGCATCGCCATGGTTCTGAATCCCCTTCTCTCGGAAACCGAACTGCTGGAAACGATACTGCAAGAGTTTGGTGTGATCCCACGAAGCAAACAACTCAAAGAGCATACAAGCAAAAAACTTCTCATAGATATCCTGAACGAATTCCTGCTCAAGCTGTTGTCCAAGGGGGAAAATTCTGTGTTGCTTATTGATGAAGCTCAGCTCCTGTCCCTCTCCATGCTGGAACAGGTGCGCATTCTTTCAAACCTGGAAACAGAGAAGGAGAAGCTTTTGAACATCGTCCTCATCGGTCAGCCGGAACTCAGGCAGAAGCTCGACTCGGACGTGCTGAGACAGTTAAATCAAAGGATCTCCATAAGATACAGCTTGCAGCCGTTCAACACAGAGGAAACAGAGGCATACATCTATCACCGTCTCAGAGTAGCGGGCTCTCATGGGGGGATCGCTTTCACCAAGAAAGCCATAAGGCACATCGTCAAATGTTCCAGCGGAATCCCCCGCCTCATCAACCTCATCTGTGATCGCAGCCTGCTCTCTGGCTACACTTCGCAATCTTTTTCCATAGACCACAGAATGGTTAGGGATGGGGTGGCGGCCCTGAAGGGTGAAGAGGACGGAGCAAGGCCCAAAAGAGCCTGGTTCTCCTGAGAAGAGATGCTTCACTTCTTACCGAAGATGTACAGGTGGTGTAAATGAGCTTGATACTGGATGCCCTGAGAAGGGTCAGCAGGCAGAAGAGCGGAGAGGAAAGTGGGGGCGAACTGGGGCGTATCCCCACAACACTTCCTTCTTCCTTCTCTGGCAAGAGAAGAAAGGTGCTTCCCCTGCGTTTAAAATTAATCCTGGTGCCAATTGCGGCGGCAACCCTGCTCGTGGCCTTGAGCATCTCTCACCTGGACATTAAGACCATGCTGAACCCTATCGCCACCATGAAAACAAGGGTGATCAGCAAAAATTTCCCTCACAGAGAAGGGACTTTGAAAGCGCCCCCTGGGATGCATCGGAGAAGCAATACACCAAGGGGGGCATCACTGGTCGCGGAGGAAGAGCCTCGAGGGGGGAGCATACCGGAAACCAGTGGGAAATCAGGGGGTGAGGCAGCTCTACCCATGATGTCTGAGGCTAAGGGGCATCGGCCTCTCCTACCCCAGAAGAAGAGCGAGAAGAGCGGTTCAAGTTTCATTCCGGCGACCACGGAAACCGAGGGAGCTCTGAGAGAGGGGAATCCCTCTTCTCACCCCAGCAAACCACCTGATAAGACCGCGCTTGCAACGGAGGGGAAACCCGTTTCACCACAAGAGGGGATGGACATAGAGCCACCGGCAATCGCCCAGCAGGAGACCCCTGAAAAAAAGCCGCCCACACTTTTGCCCGAGGTGAATGAACCTCTAGCGGAGAAGACGCCTCCAAGTCCTTCGTATAAAAAAGACGAGAGGAGGTCTCCCGAGGGGGTCAAAGAGGAAGAGGAACGCGAGGCTACTGAACATTTCAACAGCGCCCTCGGCTATCATCGGAGACGAGAATATGAGAGTGCCATACGAGAATACGAGAAAGCGCTTAGATTAGATCCCTATAACGCCACAACCTACAACAATTTAGGTATGATCTTTAGAGATACGCAGCGGATGGACGAAGCCATCAGGATGTATAAAAAAGCCCTCTTCCTACGGCCCAACTTTGAGAAAGCTCATAACAACCTCGGGGTTGCATATTACCTTAAGGGAAACCTGAAAGAGGCGGAGCAAGAGCTGTTGATGGCCCTTTCTATTGAGCCCAAGAGCGCGGAGGGCTATGTCAACCTGGGGCTTATATATTCAGAGATGGGTCTGTCTGACAAGGCCATAGAAGCCCTCGCCAGAGCCGTAAAATATGATCCCGAGAACCCTCAGGCTCACTACAACTTGGCCATGCTGCTGGAGAAGGAAGGAAGTTACCGGGAAGCGAAAGAGCACTACACGCGTTTCCTGTTCCTGTCGCCTGAAGGAAGCGAGAACATAAGGAAACGAGTCACTGAACATATTAAGGATCTGGACTCAGCAAAAAATGAGTGAAGGGAGAGGCCTTTGGAGATGGTGGGCCAATATAGTGTGGTGTTTCTGGTGGGGATATTGGCAGGTAGATTCTCCACCAGCGTCATATACCGCGAGACAAACAGCATAGCGTTAGGTTTCCCATGGCATAGTTGTCCCTCTTGCAAGGAAGGGGTGGCGGTGAAGGTGCCCCTGACGTTTAAATGCCCCAGATGTTTTGCTCCCTTGAAGCTATCACCTTGGGTGGAGCTACTGATGGGTAGTTTGTATGTCCTAGGGAATAGCAAGTTCGGGTTCAGTTCTCTTTTCTTCGTGTATATGGCCTTCGTATCGGTGTTGTTAATAATTTCTGCGGTGGACCTTCAAACACACAACGTTCCTGATGCTCTGATAATTACCGGAATAGCGCTGGGGTGGATGGCTGGTACCTTCTTGACGACCTCAGGTATCAGGGATTCCACAATAGGGCTGTTGATAGGCGGCGGCGGGTTTCTTTCCGTGGCTGTGGCAACAAACGGCAAGTTAGGCGGCGGGGACGTTAAGCTGGCTGCCATGATTGGAGCCATCTTGGGCTGGAAAGCAGCCCTGACGGGGTTCGCAATAGGGATAGCTGCCGGCTCGGCCACAGGAGCGGTGTTACTGGCCCTGAAAAGGGTAAAGAGGAATACCCCCATCCCCTTTACCCCCTTTCTTTCGGCGGGAAGTATCGTGGCGATCATGAAGGGCAGAGAGATTATGAACTGGTATATAGGGCGATTTCAGCCATGAACTCCGACAAGACAAGAATACGGAAGACCAGAATGAGGTTGGTGGTAGCCCTGCCGGTGGTGATGAGCGGACTTGCACTGGCCGCGGGTTTTCTGGCCATCAACATTATCGAGTGGAAGAGACTGGCTTATTATCCATCCACAGGTGGAGGGACACTGGACCTGGCGAGAGCTTACATCGTTTTGATCGGTGTGGGAGCGGGCATCCTGGGGTTTGTAATAGCTCAATACATATCAAAGACGTTGAATCGGATTACCTCTACTTTAATGGATATTGGCATGATGAGGGAGGAAAGCCCTCCTCTGGGGAAAGATGAGATTACCTCTCTATCCGGGACGTTCGACAGGGCGCTCCTCTCGGTCAGCGAGTTTGTGTCCGACAAATATATACTGGACAACTTAGAAGAAGGCATTATCTCCATAGACGCCGGGGGCATCATAACCTACATAAACCACGCTGCAGAAAAAATGCTCTCTTACAGCGCTGCCGAGCATAGATGGGTACCCTTTGCAAAGTGCCTCCCTGCCATAGCTCAAAACAGGGAACTTCTATCCATCGTCGCAGCCAAGGAAGAGGTGGGACAAAAGGTTATCAACCTCACCCTGCATGACCAGAGCCAAATACGAGTGGCCGTCTCCACCCGACTGGTTGGAAGCGTCGCTTCAGGCTCCTCCAACTTAATACTGAGTTTCAGGAACCATGAGCGACTCGATGAGATGCGTTCGGAAATCATGCAGGTGGATCGCCTCGCCTCTCTGGGCTTTCTCATAGGCGACGTTGCACATGAAATAAGAACCCCCCTCGGCTACATCCGCGGGCTGGGGGAAATCTTCCGCCAGGAGGTCGAGGAGGGGAGTCCCAAGGCCCAGCAACTCGACGCACTTCTCAGGGGCGTTGACAGATTGAACACCCTGGCCGAGCAACTTCTGACCCTATCCAACAAAAACTCCTTCCATCCTCTGGTGAACGTGGACGTAAAAAAAGAGACAGGGCAGGTCCGGTTAGAGTGTGAAAAGGAGTTGTCAGAAAAGGGCCTGCGGCTAATCGAAGATTATCAGGAGGGTGAACTATTTGTCAAAGCCACTTCTCAGGGCATCCAGCGGATACTATCCAACTTGGTGGGGAACGCTATACAACACACTCCCCCTGACGGGTCCATAAAGATAACCGCTCGGCTCGAAGACGGCAATATTCTCATTTCCATATTTAATAGCGGCTCTTACATCTCCCCTGAGCAGACAGAGAAAATATTCACCCCTTTTTTTACCACCCATGACACCGGCACCGGCCTGGGGCTTTTCATCACCAGGCATTTGGTGGAATCTTTCCAGGGGAATATCGACGTGAAAAGCTCCCCTGAGCAGGGTACGACCTTCGCAATATCCTTTCCCCCAGCGGGATCGAACGCAGAAAAATAAGGCAGGAGCAAGGGGATGCCGACCAGGATTCTCATAGTGGATGACGAACCGGATACCTGCCTCTTTTTGAGAACAGCCCTCGAAAAGCTCGGTTACGCTGTAGAAGAAGCCGCGGGGGGCGAAGAAGCTATAACCGGGCTGGAGGGTAATTCTTTCGACCTCATCATCATGGACATAAAACTTCCTGGTATGAGCGGAATAGATGCCACCAGGAAGATCATGGAGAGGGACCCGGAAGCGCTGGTGATTATTATGACCTCTTTCGACAGTCAGGAAGCAGCCCAGGCTTCCATCAATGCAGGCGCCCACGACTACTTCACAAAACCCGTCAAGCTCAAAGAGCTGGAGATAGTAATAAAACGCGCCTTGCAGAAAGCCAGTCTGAAAAAAGAGCTGAAAAAGGACCGTGAGCTCCAGATGTTGGATTTCCCCGGCATCGTTGGGGCAAGCGAGAAGATGAGGGAAGTGCTGGAGACGGTAAAGAAAATCCAAAATTCCAACCTCACGGTCCTGATAGAGGGGGAGAGCGGCACCGGGAAGGAACTGATTGCCAGAGCCATTCACGGTGATGTTACTGCACGGCAAAAGCCCTTCGTAGCCTTTAATAGCGCCGCCATCCCTGAGACTTTGCTGGAGAGCGAGCTGTTCGGCATAGAAAAAGGGACCGCTACCGGGGTAGAGGCCAAAAAAGGCAAATTTGAGCAGGCCCACGGGGGAACAATCTTTCTTGACGAAATAGCCGATATGAGTCTCACTACCCAGGCAAAGGCGCTCAGGGTGTTAGAAGAAAGAAAAGTAGTAAGGGTGGGAGGCACCAAGGTTATTCCGGTGGAGGTGAGGCTGATAGCCGCCACCAACAAAAACCTGTTTGAATTGGTTGGAAACGGACTTTTCAGGGAAGACCTCTACTACCGTCTTAATACGGTTGTCTTACGGCTCCCAGCACTGCGTGAACGCAGGGAGGACATCCCCCTACTAACAGACTACTTCTTTACTAAATTCAAGAAGACCCACAACAAAGATCTACGGGGATTCGACAAAAGGGTCATGGAAAAACTCGTGGGCTATCACTGGCCAGGCAACGTCAGGGAACTGAAAAATTGTATCGAAAGAGCAGCCCTCCTTGAGGAAAACGATATTATCTCGGTGGGTAGCCTCCCCGCACATTTTCGCGAGGAGAAGGAATCCTCCCCGCAAATTCAAAGGGATGGCGGCTCACTAGAAGAGGTTATGCAAGGGATAGAGCGAGACCTGATAACAAGAGCCCTCAAAGAGTGCAGAGGGGTTCAATCTACTGCCGCTCAGAGGCTGGGTATATCGGAAAGAAGCATGTGGTATAAGGTGAAAAAATTCGGCATAGATACCAAAACCCTTAAATAGCACCTTCCTCCCACCCGTAAACTCGGAATTCAAGGCATGAAATGCGATAAAGTTCAAATGATCAAAAGTTCTAATACTAAGAGGTGTGTTATGAAGAAACCTGCTTGCATTAAGCCTGAACTTTGGCTGAGCGCAGGGGGGTTGGCTTTATGGGTGCGTGAAGCTCTCCACGTGGGAATGCCTACCAGAGGCTACTTGCCGTATGGTTGGCCCGGATCGGGCCGTTTTATGCCTAACAGGGAGCCAATATGCTTCAGTACCTTAGCGCCTTATTATGAAAAGAATTGCCGGAGGAAACCCCCCATGGAAACCTTTATGAAGGATTTGCCCCCGGCCGAAGAGAAGATACGGGAGACACCCTCAAAATTCAAATTTTACTACCTATTTCCTACCTGCATGGTTAACAGCCGAGGTGTAAAAGGTGCTTACAGCCCCGCATTTAAAGTAGGCAGCAACCCCTCATTCGGAGAGACTCCCCATTGACGCTTACTTTTTCGGGGCTCTCTTACCATATAAAAATAAGGCGAGCAAGAAACGTATCGTCCTTGTTACTCCCACCGCTTACCAGATCTGTGTCCTTGTGCTGGTAATCCGCAATGACCTGTAGCCCATGAGAAATGTAGTAATTAGCCATCAATGTGAAGGCGTTCTGGTTGTTGTTGTTAACCCTTCTCGCCGGATCGTAGAAATCGTAGCGCCCACCAATGGCAAATTGTGGTGATACATGAAAGTCCACCTCTCCAAAAGCGCCCTGGCTATTCCCGACCTTAGTGCCGTCATACTTGCCATCCGTGCTTTTGATAGTTTTGTTTTCAAGGTCATCGTACCCGTAACTGTAACCTGTCAAAAGGTTCAATTTATCGGCCACGGGCCAGTAGTTGGCATATATCGCGAACCGATGAAACCTGTCGCGGGTAGTCGTCGTGGTAAACGCATAATTGGGGTCCGGAAACGGCACCACACCATAGTAATAATATACGGACACGGCGGAATTATCAGTAATAAACTGGTTCGCAAAGATTTGAAAATTCTTATCGTTCCATGCCGGCCTATTCTTCGTTTTTGTCAATGCTCCGCCCTGGGCCGGCTCTGCCTTACCAGAACCGTCTTCTTTCCAGATTATGCCATTACTGATCCTTCCGGCTACCGAAGTTCCCGTCCGGGCAAGGTTATATCCTACTTCAACAGCCGCCTCATCCTCACTCCAAAGGACAAAGGGAGACCCGATGGCTGTCCCTTTCTGGAATAACGGCCTCGTGTTTCCTATCGGTCTATCAGACGCGCCGAAGCCTTCCCAGGCGTGCATAATACCTGCGCGGCCCTGGAACCAACCGTTCTCATCACCATAAACGCCCCTGATATAAGCATTTTCTACCTCGAATACATCATCGGGGGCCATTGAAAATTCACCCAGGGAGCCAAAGTATTTTCCCCATGAGCCTGTCAATGGATACAACGTTAATTCATGAAATTCAAGCTGGCTGCTGGTATAGTCGTTCGCAGGCTTCACATCATCATGGTTCTTTACTTTATACTCTTCCTGGAGCCTGGCTGCAAAGAAGTTCCCCAGCTTAAAGGCTTCTTCGCTTTTCCCTATATCGGAAGGGATTCTGTAGCCTGCCGCTCTGAACTCGTAACCGTATTTGTTCAACTTTGGTACCGGGTAGTGACACATGGAACAGTCCACGCTATATTTCCTGGCAAACATGGGCATTGCCTGGCTTTCCACCGGAAAAATAAGCGATCCTGTCCCCAGTATCAGCAATAATGAAAATATTAATTTCCTTGACATCGACATCTTTTCCTCCTTTTCAAAGTATTTCGTTTGATAATAGGTAAATAATTGGGACTGTGATATCATGCTTTTATGCTTATTGGACAAGCAGTTATATTGGCTTCGAGTTTGCCAAAAAGCAGGCGATATTTTGTCAAGCTCAGCTGAGGTGGCAGGAGAGTTTGCCCCAAGTACGCAGAAAGGAGACTCTGGCGAGAGGGGAAGAGGTTTAGATGCCCCCGCTGCCGGTATCCTTTTGGTGATTTTACCAGCACTTATTTTGAGAGGGCCAGACCCCCCTTCAATGAACTGGCTTATCTCCTCTCCTTTCGGACCAAGTTCTATGCGGGTCGCAATCTTCGCACCACACCTATTACCTCATCTTTTAAGTCGATACTAGATTCAAGTCCTCGACTCAGGGCTCTTGACATCATCATCAGACGATTAATGCAATTAGTGTGCCGCGGCTGAGAAGGCGGAACTGGCTTTCTGGCGGGTTTTCATTTTTGGATTGACACATTGAGAGAACAAGCGGGAAGCAGTCGAACCGGGTACCCGGCGCTGAATGTGCGTGGGAATCTGAACGCTGCTTTTGTCCGGTAATTTATTAGATGGCGGGTTGCGGTCACGCTTGTGATGCATTTGGCCGTAGAGTCTTTATCAGTGCAGATTTACAGTCTTATCACCGGAGCGCTTCGCATGCAAAATGTGCAGTATGCTCGAAGTAACCTGTTCAAAAAACAGAGGGAAGGGAGGCTTCTGTGATGGACCCGAATGATGATGGGTGAAACACTCAAAGAAAGCCGTAACATGGTGGGATGGAAATAAGGGCGCCCAGCCATGGATAAAATTATTGTCCTCCACGGCTTGTGAACGCTTAAAAGAGCCTGATTGTGTATTTCCCAGGGTAGGAATATTGTCAGATTGACAGAGATTATGGTCTTTCATAGGCAGTATCTTGTCATATTGACCGGCTATTTCTCTTTTATTGAGGAATTATTGTCATAATGACAAATAAGGGGGTGATTAACCCCTTCTTACGGATCAGCGCCGTACTCTTCGAGCCTGCGATAGAGAGTCTTCAGTCCGATCCCCAGAATATCCGCCGCCTGAGACTTGTTTCCTTTCACCGCAGCCAGAGTTTTGAGAATTGCTATTTTTTCTATCTCCCTCATCGAGGTTCCAGTGGGTATGCTAATCTTTTCTCCATCAGCGTCAAAGTTAATTATATTATGAGGTAAATCATCGGCTTCTATGATAGGGCGTCGGGACATTACGACCATGCTCTCCACGCAATTCATGAGCTCTCGAACGTTTCCCTTCCAGCTATATTTCATCATGAGGTTCATGGCTTCCATGGAGATACCCTTTATTTCCTTATTATGAGTTGTGCAGAATTTCTCGAGAAAATGGTTTATCAGGAGAGGTATATCCTCAACCCTTTCTCTTAGAGGAGGGATGTTTATGCATACGACCTTCAGCCTGTAGTAGAGGTCTTCCCTGAACTTCCCCTCACTTATGAGGTCTTGAAGGTTTTGATTTGTAGCTGCTATCAATCGAACGTTCACTTTTATAGGGTCTGTTCCGCCGACCCTTTCGATCTCCCCTTCCTGAAGCGCTCGAAGCAGCTTTACCTGGGTGCTCAGGCTCAAGTCCCCCACTTCATCCAGAAACAGCGTCCCGCCGTCTGCCCTCTCGAACCTGCCTATCTGTCTTCTCACTGCTCCGGTAAAGGCTTCCTTCTCGTGACCGAAGAGCTCGCTCTCGATAACACCTTCAGAGAGAGCCGCACAATTGACTTTAATGAGCGGTTTATCCGCTCTTTGACTATTATAATGGATGTCGTTAGCTACGAGCTCTTTTCCCGTTCCGCTTTCGCCCTCGATGAGGACGGTAGCGTCTGTGGCGGCCATATATTCGACATCCCGGTTGAGTGAGAGTATTTTAGAAGACCTTCCGATCGTGTTTCTAAATGAATACTTCTCCTTTAATTCCTGTCTCAGTCGTACGTTTTCCTTGTACACCAGCTGCGTCTTGACGGCTTTCTGTATGAT
>CAYVLI010000006.1:0-25633 GCA_964452105.1 uncultured Nitrospinota bacterium | reverse complement strand
TCCCTCTACCTTAGCAAAGGAGAAACCTCCCTTTCCACTTCTTTATTTAAATTTGCCTAACCTTTTCATAAACTTACCCCACCTCTTTCCAAAATTATGAGGAAAGTCCTGTTTTGCCCGACGGGCATTTCTTCTTTGAAAACGGTCCGCAGGTGTAATAAGATTGCCCCATTGAAAAAATGGGTGCTGAGGTGGGTATTTTATTTTCAAAGGAGGTAACTGATGCAGTACGAAACCATCCTGTTCGAGGTGAAGGATAACATTGCCAGGATAACTCTCAACCGGCCGAATAATTTCAATGCTCTTAATGCGCAGATGGCCGAAGAACTTAACAGCGTAATCATGGAATGTGAGGCAGATGATGCTGTGAGGGCGGTGGTCATAACGGGTCAGGGGAAGGTTTTCTGTTCCGGCGGGGACGTAAAATCGATGCACGAGAACCTGGAGGGGGACCGCAAGCGCTTCTTCAAGGAACTGGTTCTGCCTTTACATGCTTTCATTTCGGGTATGGCCAGGCTGGAAAAACCCGTACTGGGGGCTGTGAACGGCGTGGCGGCGGGGGCCGGCTTCAGCCTGGCTCTGGCCTGCGATATTGCCGTGGCGGCGGAATCAGCGCGGTTCACCATGGCCTACACCCGTCTGGGGGTGGTTCCGGACGGAGGTTCCACATATTTTCTTTCACGTCTTCTTGGTGTAAGACGTGCTCTCGAGCTTATCTATACCAATCGTTTGCTTAGCGCCGAGGAGGCGCTCCAACTCGGGATAGTTTCGAAGGTTGTGCCCGATGCGGAATTCTCTTCCACCGTCGATGCAATGGCCGGGGAACTGGCCGGCGGACCGACCGTTTCGCTGGGGAAGGCGAAACGTCTGGTATATATGGGGATGGAGGAGAGCCTGGAAACACAGCTGGAAAATGAGCGTGAATTTATATCAACCGTCTGTAATACCGAAGACGCTATTGAGGGAATCAAGGCTTTCGTGGAGAAGCGACAGCCGAGGTTTCAAGGAAGATAGCATACCGTTCGGCCCGGGGGAAACTTTTCAGCATACTGCTTTCTCCCGGCCCGCCTACCCGGCATTTTTGCCCATGGGACATCATACCTTTTCATTTTTCCAAAAACCTTTGCCGCCGGCCTTGCCCACTTCGGCGAGTGAGAAGTAGATGCCTGAAAGGATCAATGCCCCTCCCGCCAGACGCCAGAGGGTGGGTACTTCGTGGAGTAATAGATAGGCTATGGTGGTCGCCCCGACAGGCTCTCCAAGTATCACAACCGCCAGGATAGTCGCCGGCAGGTATTTGAGGGCCCAGTTGATGGAAGTGTGGCCCACCAGCGTGGGTCCAAGGGCCAGGATGAGTAGCAACAGGTAAGTAGCGGCGGGAAACGGATAAAACGAGGTATTAACCGCCAGTCCCATAAATAACAGAACCAGGGCGGAGGTGGTGTAAGTTATGAATATGTATGGCAGGAGACCCAGGCGCTGTCGAACATCTCTCCCTACGATGAGGTTACCGGATATCATAACGGCGCCCATGAGGGCGAGGACGTCTCCGTAGAAATTCCCTTTCTGCCGGCCCAGATCGCTTATTCCTATTATCATTGCTCCGATAACTGCTATGGCAATGCATGCGGTAAGCCTGAGGCTGATCTTTTCTTTTAACAGAACATGTGCGAAAAGCGCCACGAAAATGGGATTCAGGGTAACCAATATCACGGAACTGGCCACCGTGGTGTGTTTCAGAGAGGTTATCCAGAGAGCAAAATGCAGCCCCAGCAGAAGGCCTGAGAAGAGGGAGAGAAGCAAGTCCTTCCTGCTCACTGAAACCAGGCTTCCCCTCCCGGGGCCTATAATAACCGGTGCGAGGATTACTGAAGCTATTCCCATCCTGTAGGCAGCGATGGCAAGCGGGGGGGCATCGCAGAGCTTGATGAGAATGGCAGCCCAGGAGAAGGTGAATACTCCCACGCCGAGAAGAAGGTAAGCTTTCGCGAACGACGGTTCCCTCACCCAACTCGTCCTTTTAGGGGTGGTCCTGGGGAAAGAAGAAAAAACTAAAGGCTCTTTTCGAAGGTCTTCTTCAGTTCTTCCTTGCCCTTAACGCCGATTATCTGGTCAACCAGATCGCCACCCTTAAAGACAAGAAGGGTCGGAATGCCGCGTATATTATATTTCATGGCGGTGCGTTTGTTATCGTCCACATTCAGTTTTCCGAACTTTATCTTGCCGGAGTACTCAGTGGCGAGCTCCTCTATGATGGGAGCGATCATCTTGCATGGAGCACACCATTCGGCCCAGAAATCCACCACGGTGAGGCTGTCGGACCCTACCACTTCTTTCTCGAAACTGTCATCGGTCACTTCCATAATGTTATCGGCCATTTAAAAACTCCTTTCTCCTTTTTGTTTTAGTATATATCGGCGGCGGCGGAGCTTCAACTTCTAAAACTCTATACCCTTCTGGGCCTTGACGCCGGATTTGAGAGGATGTTTCACTACCTGCATATCGGTAACCAGGTCTGCTTTTTCCAGTAGCCCTGGATGAGCGTTCCTTCCGGTTATCACCAGGTGAAGCTCGCCGGGCTTCTCATCGACGAGGGATAGGATATCTTCCAGTGGCAGAAGACCATATTTGACCATGTAGGTGAACTCATCGAGGATGACCATGTCGTACTCTTGCGAGAGCACCTTCTCCCTGGCCACGTTGAAGGTCTCGCGAGCAAGTTGAATGTCTTCCGGAGCGGCTTCTTTGCCCTCCCCCAGCTTCATGAAGCCCTTGCCCATGGGGACTATTTCAACGAGCCCTCTCAGCAATCCCGCCCCTCTTATCTCCCCGTAACCGGCGGAGGGGCTCTTGATGAACTGTACCACGCTGCTCTTCATCCCGTGCCCCGCGGCCCGTAGGGCCATCCCCAGGGCGGCGGTGGTCTTTCCCTTGCCGTTCCCGGTAAATATTATTACCAGACCTTTCGGCCTCTCTTTTTTATCCACGAATTTTCTGCTCCTGAAAAATATAAAACGACTCCATATCAGGGGATGTTATTCATTTTCGCTTTCTTCGATTCCCTTCTCCCGTTCTCCATCGACATCCACTCGCTCGCCTGGTACGAAATACCTTCCCCCCAGCCATGCCTCCAGGTCCACCAGCTTACACCTCTCCGAGCAGAAGGGAAAGTAGGGCATATCTCCATTTCTAATAGGTTTTTTGCAAATGGGGCATTTATACTTCTTTTTTAGCATAACGTGCGGGTATTGTCGGCCTATTTTGGCATGAAGATAAGGGCGAACACCAGCACCAGAGCGTCGTTGGCCTCCTTGGCGGCTCCCAGCACATCACCTGTCACCCCGCCTAACCTGTGCCTGGAGTACTCACCGAAGAGAAGCGTAACCAGGCCTATGAGCAGAAAGACCAACAGGGCGTTGATGCCCATGGCCAGGATGGTAAAGATCAGTGTAATGATACTTGCCGCGGCCAGTTCCCGGTTGCTTGTGTTATCCACAAAAGCTTTGCCGGTTCCTCCCTCTTCTCTGGCGTAATCGTACAGCCGAGCCAGAAGCACCATCGACCAGAGTGAAAAAACCGGCATGGAAAGGATTACTCCACCCTTGTAGCCCGGAGTGAGGGAAGATAGGCCCGCATACTTCAGGAGGAAAAGAAGCGCAATGCCCGCCACGGCAAATGAGCCCACGCTGCTGTCCTTCATTATGCGGAGGGTATTCTCCCGGTCTCGCCCGCCTGCCAATCCATCCACCGTGTCACAAAACCCATCTATATGCAGACCTCCTGCCAGTAGAACCAGAACCAGCAACAACAGGATATCGACTACGGCGCCGCGAAGGACCGGTGAAAAGACCGCATAAACCGCCAGCAGAATCAATCCTTGCACTAAACCCACCACCGGGAAAAAGGCCATGGATTTTCCGAAGTCGCTATCTTCCATCTTCGCCGTCGAAGGGAAGGGGAGTATGGTAAGAAAGCGAAATGCCGCAAAGAGGTAATAATGCCAGGGCCTATTCATCTCTTTTTCTATATTTGCCTGCTCGTCGTTCAATTTACTCACCGCCTGTAGCATCCCTGCAGAAGCATCATTCTGCTTCGGATACCCCTGCTTCTCCGAAAGTGGCCATTTCCGTGAGTATTCTGAGGGAGGCTTCCACCAATCGAATTGCCAGCGCCGCACCCGTTCCCTCTCCCAGTCTGAGATCCAGGTTTAGAAGAGGATCGAGGCCCAGATGCTCGAGAAGTAGCCTGTGCCCCATCTCTGCGGAGTTGTGAGAAGCGATTAAATATTGGCTGATCCTCGGTTCGAGCTTGCAGGCCACCAGCGCGCCTGCGCCGGATATGAAGCCGTCCACTACCACTGGTATTCTGTTGGCTGCTGCTCCTATAATCAACCCGGCTATGCCGCCTATTTCGAATCCTCCCACCTTTGCAAGAACGTCTATGGGGTCTTCGGGATCGGGAGCATTGATTTTTATAGCTTTTTCTATGCTCTCTATTTTCCTGGTCAGGGTCTGGTCGTTTATTCCGGTGCCCCTGCCGGTCACTTCTTCGGCGGGGCGGCCAGTAAATACGGAGAGGAGGGCGCTGCTTGGAGTAGTGTTTGCGATGCCCATGTCTCCCGTGCCTATTATATCAAGCCCTTTTTCTACTTGCTGTTCCACCAGCTCTATGCCTGTCTTAATCGCCTGGAGGGCCTGCTGTCTGTCCATGGCCGGTCCCCTTGCAATGTTTTTGGTGCCGTGGGCTATCTTACGGTCTATCAGCCCCGGGGTTGTCTCAAATTCATGAGCCACGCCCATGTCAACCACCATAACTTCCGCGTTTGCGTAACGAGCCAGTACGTTGATAGCCGCTCCTCCGCTCAGGAAATTATAGACCATCTGTGTGGTTACCTCGCTGGGATAAGCGCTGACTCCTTCTTCCGCCACGCCATGGTCCGCGGCCATGGTGAATATGACCTTTCTGTCGAGTTGCGGATTCTCCCGGCCTGTAACGGCTACGTACTTCCTGGCAAGTTCCTCCAACCTGCCCAGGCTGCCCACCGGTTTGGTCAGGTTGTCCAGCCTCTTCTGGATTTTCTCGTAAACGTCTGAATCTATATCCTCGATTTGCATCAGGGTTCTGTCGAGTGCCTTCATGATCAATTCCTCGAATCGGGGTTATACGCGGTGTTTATTTCAGCTTCATCTGAAATCCTGAGACCATGAAGTAGGCCTCTGATGCGGCCTTTCTCAACTTCTGATTAGCCAGGCCTGCCAGGTCTCTGAACAAACGGGCCAGCGGGTTCTCTGGAACCACACCCATTCCCACCTCATTGGTTACCACCACCAGGTTGCACTTCAATGAAGGCAGCATGGCCACAAACTCTTCGATTCGCCCTCTGGCTTCCTCCTCGTTAAGGGATATCCGGGTGAGGAGGTTTGATATCCAGATGGTCAAGCAGTCCATCAGGACCACCTGGTAGCTTCCCTGCGCTTCTTTGACTGCATTGCAAATGTTTATGGGCTCTTCTATGGTCGCCCAGTCAGGCCCTCTGCTTTTCCTGTGCAGGGTTACCCTTTGCAGCATCTCATCATCCAGGGCTTCCGCTGTAGCGAGGTAGGCTTTATTTCCTGTGTAAGATGCTGCTTTTTCGAGGGCGAACTCGCTTTTTCCGCTGCGCGCTCCGCCGGTGACCATAATTAAATCATATTTATCCATCTTTATATCAATATATTATAAGACTATTATTAAAGTATTACTTGATACATTATTTCACTGCTATGCCTATTTCTTTTATGCCCACCGCCTTGATGGCGCCCATGGCGCCTACCACTCGGCCATAATCCACCTTTTTATCCGCCTTGATCAATACAGTCCTTCTGGTCTGCTTTCCTTCGGGCGCCTCCAGCTTCTTCCCGAGCTGTTCCATTGTAACCTGGGTGCCGTCGAGAAAGATAAGGCCTTTTGCATTTATCTCCACAAGGTGACTCTTAACCTCTTGTTCCATCGTAGAAGCCCTGGATTCGGGCAGCTCGATATTCAATTTTTTGGTGAATTCAATAAAGGCAGTGGAAACCATAAAAAAGATGAGTAGAAGAAATACGACATCTATGAGCGGGGTTAGCTCGAAGGCGAAACTTTCTTCTTCATGGCGCCTGAACTTCATGGTATGCATCCCGTTAGCTTTTCATTATTCCCCTGAGGTAATTACCTTCTCCATCAGTTCGATGGCCACATCTTCCATTTCGTAAATGAATTTATCCACGCGTCCTCGAAGGAAATGGTAGAAAGCCAGTGATGGAATACCAATAACCAATCCGGCAGCCGTTGTGATGAGCGCTTCTGAGATGCCGCTGGCTACCATGCCTGGACTTCCTGTACCATGCTGCGAAATGACATCGAAGGCTTTGATCATTCCTATGACGGTGCCCAGAAGGCCAAGCATGGGCGCCAGATTGGCCACAGCCCCCAGAATCCTCATATTGGCGGAGAGGAGGGAGGCTTCGTGGGCTCCGGCGCTTTCTATGCTCTTCTCCATTTCCGACAACCCCTGTTCGCGCCTGTTCAGCCCCGACTTCAAAACCCTGGAAACGGGAACATCGTATCCTTCACAGACACTAATGGCTATCTCGGTCTCACCGCGGTTCCAGTGCTCGCGCAGACGCTTCAAGAGGGAGCCGGGTATTATCTTCTCCCTCCTCAAATTGAACAGCCTCTCCAGCACTATTGCCAGAGCTATTATTGAACAGGCCAGGAGAGGGTACATAATGGGTCCGCCCCGGTTGAAAAGATTAACTACTTTTATTACGGCCGCATTATCCGCGGAGGTCGCTGCCAGAGCAAGGCCCTGTAGGGGTGTAATTGACAGAATCAAAAACATCAGGAACGGAATGCGCATTCTTTTCATCATAATATGCCGGGATATTGTGAATATTTTGTTAACGATCATATCTCCGAACACCATCTTAATTAAGGAGAACTATAGCCGAAACCCGCTACCGAAGGAAGGGAGGGAAACGAGACATAGCCATAACAGCACGAGAACTAACCCATAAAAACGCAGCCAGTATATCCATAAGAATTTGTAAAGTCAACCGATCCGGTGAAATATATTTCAGAGCTGCTCTCACAGGTGGCTGAAAAGATAGGCGCCATTTCATGCGTCGGAAAGGGGCCTGAATAATGCTAAGAGGGGCTTGTTTACGTTTCAATTTGCTTAAGGTTTACGCCCAGCGGGCGATTATATATATGGGCTCGTTTACCATAAAATCCACATGGTTCTGACAACCGATCGATGCGCAAAAGTTGCGTAAGTCACGTTTAAATGATAATATTATTTTATTATAGTAATTTTTTCATGAGGATGGGAACATCTACGGCAAACCCTTTTTCCCGAAATAGAGCAAATTGGAGGAGGAAACAGGTTTGCGCAGGAAAGAAGACGGTTTTTCACTCATAGAGATAATGATCGCCTTATCCATTTTCGCCGTGGTGGCTCTGGGTTTGGCCCAGTTGCAGATATCGGTGATTAAACAGCGCATAGAGGCTAAGAAATACGCAAGGGCGCTCAACTATGCGGAAAGTCTCATGGAGAAGGTGCGAATGACGCCCTTTAATTCAGTTAATCAGACTGGTATGGCCAGCGATATCTCTATCCCATCACCGGATGATACAATTTACGAGAGATCTTTGACGACCGACAGCGGAAGCACCATCAAGTTGGTCACCGTAAAGGTGAAGTGGAAAAATTCGCAGGGTACCTTTGTCTCCAGGAATTCACTCCAGTTATCCACAAAAATATGGGTGTTTCAATGAGCCATGAGGACGTAGTGTCTGAAAATGGCGAAGAGAGGGTGAAGGGTTTTACCCTCACGGAAGTGCTCGTAGGCATGGCGATTCTGGGAATAGCTTTTTTGGCTATGTTCACCTTCTTCGTGTCTCAACATAAAGTGGATGCAACCAACCAGCGCAATTTCAAGCAGCAACAGCAGGCGATGTATTTGCTGGATACTCTGGTCAAAGACGTGCGGCGGGCCGGATACATGCACAAGGGGAAGGGAAGCGGCTCCAACCAGGATATAAAGACGGCCGAAAGTAAGAGGATAAAGTTTTACGTAGGTGACAGCTCCAGCGTAACCTACCAATACAATTCCACTACCAACAAGATTTTACAATACAACAGTTCTTTCCCGACGGGCAGGACCATCTATGATGAGTTGAACATAACCACGCTTTCATTCAGATATTACAACAGTAGCGGCGCTGAAATAAGCACCCCGGTGGGAACATCGACCGACCTCAAGGATATCAGGCGAATCGATATTTACTTAGAGGTGCAAGCGCTGTCCTCCGCCACGGCCAGTCTGGGGATCACATCGTCAATGCCCTTTAAGGCCAGCGTAAGGCCGAGAAATTTAGGGATGTACGAAGAGTGATTGCCCGTTATATAATTAGATACGTATAACAGCCTACCTCCAGGAATCAGATAACGCGGGTAATCAGGAATAAATTGATGTGCTTTGATAGAGAAGAAGAAAGAGGCTCCGCCCTTGTACTTACCATACTGATAATAGCTTCGTTGGTCACCTTCGGCACTATAAGCATGTACTCTGCAGCGGATAAGTATATGCAGGTGACCAAGGAGAGGCTGCAACGCCAGGCGCTTCATATAGCCGATGCCGGAATCAGCCAGGGCGCTCCTTTGCTGAAACTGGATGAAAGCGACGGTTTCAACGATAGCGAACTCACGGCTGCGTACCCCGAAGAAGACATATCTGTAGGTGGCACTAAATATGACCTGCACAGATGGATAGACACCGTTAACATCTCGGCCGGGGAAAAATTCAAGGTCTGGCTTGCCGACAACGATGACACTACCTATGTCAGCGGTCGCTCAAACGATACCCTCAGTGACGACGATAACGATAGAGACAGGGCGGTGGTCCTCGTCTCCAAGGGATGGATAGAGGATGGCGCAGGGAACGAAAGGAAACACGCATTCGTCAAAGGATTGTTCAAAAGGGTGCCATACGACCCGGAGTTCGCATTGCTCACCAGCGGTGACATAAAGATGAACGGGAGCATAAGCGTTACAGGATCCACGCCGTCTATTCATACCAACAGCAACCTCACCAGCATAGGCAATGCCGACGAATCGGAAGGCGCCGTGACCGCTTCGGGAACCATGGCGGGCAGTGTAAACTTGACAGGGGGCGGCTCCACCGGCACAGGTAATGCGCCGCCGGTTGACATACCCGCCATCACCACAGCTTACTATAGGTCCATAGCTACGAGCATAGTCAGGGACACCGCGGACAGTCCTATTCTGGATGGAACATGCGAGAGAGTACCGGCTGCAGGCAGCGACTGTGTCGAGATATGCAACAGCGGCGGCTCATACACCGTTTCCTCCCCCGCTTCAGGATCACATGCGATTTGTAAGAAGACCGGCAGCAATACTAACGCAGGCGGTGTCTTCTATTTCGACGGACCGGTGGAGGTTGACACTACGGATGCCTGGGCGGCGGTCGTTCTGGCCGCGGGCACTGTTACGCTTAAAACGGGTACGATAATAACCGGCTCATCCGACCTCAAGGGGGTCGGTCTGGTTTCGGATGCAGACTTTTTCTTCAGGGGAAGCGTAACGATCGGAAGCCTTTTCGATCAATTAGGGATGTATTCCGTTGGTTCCGTAGATTTCGGAGGAGGGGGTAATAAAGATATATATGGACCTATAATAACCAACGGTACCATCGGTGTTAATTCATTATCCGGAAATATTACTCTTATCTACGATAATACATCACCACCAACGAACGGACCCCTCATCGGGAAGCTGATATCCTGGAGTCAGGTAGAGTAATTTCAACGACGATAGGGTCGCTCTTTCGAGGGATAAGGGTCTTCCATAACGGTTTTCTTGACCTGATTAAAACGTGTGGTATTGAGGAAAAGTCCTTTACGGAAGTTTAGTTTGCTGATCTGATTTCGTGCGTTCTGCATCCTCTCGACGGTGGTGGGATGTGAGGAGAAAAGCTTTTCCAGTTCTTGCGGCTCTCTCTTCTTGAGAGCCAACATCTTCTGCATAAAAGCAACTGAAGCTGCAGGATCGTAGCCTGCCTGATACATTATGTAGATGCCCAGACGATCGGCTTCGCGCTCCATGGATCTCGTATAAGCCAGAATCCCCGCGCCGGTAAAAAGATCAGACACTATTCTCTCCCACTGCGAGGTTTCCGGACCCAGGAGCATGGATAGTATGAAGGATACGCCGAGTTGTGCGCTCATCAACTTGGTTGAGTGGCGCGCCACAGCATGCCCTATTTCGTGGGCCAGAACTGAGGCCAGTTCCGCCTCGTTTTCGGTTTTTGCAATCAGACCGCGATAGACGTATATGTATCCACCAGGTATGTTGAATGCGTTCACCTCTTTGCCGTCCAGGACTTTAAAATGAAAGTCGAAGAGCAGAGGTCCACCATAGGCTTTTACCAGCCTGTCGCCGAGATATGTAACGTATAGTTGTACGCCGCGGTCGGGGTATGCGGGAAACTTTCTTTCCACCCGCTGGGATATCTGCCTCCCTATTTCTGTCTCTTGAGATACGGGCACGATGTTGAAGCCCGTGGAGGAGCTGTTGGTGGCCAAGCATCCTGCCAGCAGGAAGGCTAAAAAGACCAGTGGCGCTGCTTTAATTACTCTAAATGACATGGCTACTCGAAAAAAGCCTGAATGGGTTCGATTATTAGTACCGGCCGAATAGGTTTTTGTCTTTAGTTTGCTTTTGAACCGGGCGCCGTGTAACATAACTATGGCACGGGCACGGCTGAAACCGTTTTCTTCGGAGTTATATTTTACGACAATTTTTTATAAAAACAATGACTACATATTCTAATTAATTGACGGGTCTAAGTCTAAAATAATTCTTTAGCTCTTGAAAGCGATAATTATGAGGGATTCCATGGCGAAGCAAGGTCCATGGGGGATCATGTGAAATGGTAAAGAAGATATTCAAGCTCAGTCCGTTCAGGATTAGCGTGATACTGGCTATAGTGGTCTCCATAGGTTATGTTCGAGGGGTCTCTTTCCTGGACATGATGGAGCTTAAGACCTATGACCTCAGGTTCAAATCCCGGGGCAGCATTGAACCTGGTAAGGAGTTGGCCATAGCGGTTATCGATGAAAAAAGCCTGGACGCTCTTGGCCGCTGGCCGTGGCCCCGCTCGACCATGGCCATGTTGGTGGATAGGTTGACCGAATACGGAGCCCGCGTCATCGGTTTCGATATAGTATTTTCCGAGCCCGAGGAGAACTCATTCCTGCGCAACATTAACCTCCTGAAGAAAAAGCTGGAGGAGAAAAATGAGGATAACATCGACCTCCTCGAATACCTTAAGACACTGGAACTGAAAGCGGATAATGATGCAAGGCTTGCCTCTGCCATAAAGAAATCGGGCAGAGTGGTTTTGGGCTACTTCTTTCATTTCCAGAAGGAAGGGCTGGAGCACATTAATCAGGCCACTTTGGAAAAATATCTGTCCACTATAGAGTTTTCCAACTACGAACAGGTTTTCTATACCAGCAAGGAGGCGACAAAAGTTCATTTCACGGAGGGATATGCAGCAGAATCTAACATCGACCTCATATCTAAAGCAGCTTTGGATTTCGGGTATTTCAACTTTATCCCTGATGCCGATGGAGTAATCCGTAAGGTGCCTCTGGTAATAGAATACAGAGGCGACGAACTCTTCCCCGGCGCCAACCTGTTTCCTCCTCTATCCATAAAGATGCTGGTCGAATACCTGGGCTCCCCGGCTCTGACTCTGAAGGTCAATGAACTCGGGTTGGAGCGGGTCCAGATAGGCGACCGGGTCATACCCACGGACGACAAGGGCATGATGTTTATCAATTACATGGGAGGGATGAAGACGTTTCCCCACTATTCGATAATAGACATTTTAAGGGGGGATGTGCCTGGGGATGCTTTCAAGGACAAGATTATCCTCGTGGGCGCCACTGCCGTGGGTATCTACGATGTAAGGGTCACCCCCTATGCGACTAATTTTCCCGGAATTGAAATTCACGCTAACATCATAGACAATATCCTGCACAACAGGTTTCTGGTGAAGCCGGAGTGGGCTCAAGACGTCGACCTGGCTATAATACTTGCTCTGGGAATAGGCCTCGGGTTGATATTGAGGAGGGTCAAGGCTACGATAGGCGTCGTGGCATTGTTAATTACAATGGCGGGTTTTTTATTTTTTAACCGTTACATGTTCGTTGAACGTGGTGTATGGTTGAACCTGGTCTATCCTGGACTCAACGTGGTGATGACCTTCGCCGGAGTCACCGTTTACAGGTATATGACCGAAGAGAAGGAGAAGCGGTTTATCAAAGGGGCCTTCGGGCAATACCTTGCTCCCAATGTGGTAAACCAGCTCATAGATAATCCCAATATGCTGAAACTTGGAGGGGAACGAAAGGTACTGACAGCGTTCTTTTCCGATATAGAGGGTTTCACCTCGATTTCAGAGAAGATGACCCCTGAAGAGTTGGTTGCTTTTCTGAACGAATACCTCACCGAGATGTCATCTTTAATACTGAAATACGAGGGCACCATAGATAAATATGAAGGGGACGCCATCGTGGCATTTTTTGGCGCTCCCGTTTACTATGAGGATCATGCAGGCCGCGCCTGTTCGGTTTCCATAGAGATGCATCAGAAGCTGGAGGCCATGAACGAAATCTGGGGCGAACAGGGCAGACCGGAGATAAAGGTGCGTATCGGGCTTAACACTGGCCCCATGGTTGTGGGCAACATGGGTTCAAGAGACCGGATGGATTACACCATGATGGGTGATACGGTCAACCTTGCCGCCCGCCTGGAATCCGCAAATAAGCAATATGGAAGCTACCTTATGATAGGAGAAGAGACGTACAGGCAGGCCGGTGACTATATTGAAGCGAGGGAATTGGATTTACTCCAGGTGGTGGGTAAACAGGAACCTATCACGGTATATGAACTGCTGGGTAAGAAGGGGGAAGTGGCTCCCGTTAAGATTGAAGTGGTGAAACTTTACACTCAGGGCATGGAGAAATACAGGAATATGGAATGGGATGCGGCCATCGATTTATTTAAGCAGGCTCTTTCGTTAGATAGTGAAGACAATCCGTGTAAGGTGTACATGAGGAGATGCGAGGAGTTCAAAATAAATCCTCCATCAGAGGATTGGAACGGAGTCTATGTTATGACCCGCAAATAGCCCGACATGCATGATGTGGCGCCGATGGCGGGTTCAAGGCAAAAAATTATTGACTATCATCGAGGAAATCCATTGCTCAAAACGGTCATGGGGGATAGGCATTACATATCTGGAACCAGGTTCAGGACCAATGGTTGTTCCTCGGGAATGTTTATAATATGTGTTGCGATTATATTCATGGCGAGTACAGGCATAGCTCACGGGGCGCACAGCGAAACGGAGCTGATAAATTTATTGAATAAAGGCAGCGCTCTGGAGAGGAAGAGAGCAGTTGTGGAGTTGGGAAGGCTGGGGGACAGGGAAGCTGTTCCTCATCTTATAGAAGCATTGAAAGATAAGGATGAGGACGTGCGAGGCTTCGCAGCCAACGCTCTGGGTCTTCTGGAGGATAAAAGGACCGTGGCGCCGCTCATACGTCTCTTAAACGACGATAGCTCCTGGGTGCGCCGATTCGCGGCCAATGCCCTCGGGCATTTCAGGCCTCCGGAAGCTCTGTTGCCCCTGCTCAGAACCTTTGAAAAGGATGAAGAGGATGTGAAAGGCTTCGCAGCGCTGGCTGCGGGTTACAAGGGTGAGCAGAGGGCGCTGCAACCCCTCATAGAGGCTTCCGGGAATGAAGACCCTGTGATAAGGAACTTCGCCAGCGGAAGCCTGAGCTTTATCCTGTTGCTGCCAAGAGACAATTCCCTGCCCGAAGCTCTGCTCCGCTACATGAAAAGCGACCACGCAGAGCTCAGAATGATGGCGGTAAACACTTTCAGCTTTGTTGGTTATAAGAAAGTGGTGGAGCCTCTTATCATTGCCCTTGGAGACGCCGATGCAGAGGTAAGGACCATGGCTGCAAACGCGCTGGGGTTCTACAGCGACCTGAGAGCAGTAGAGCCGTTGGTAAAAAAACTGAACGACCCCTCTGCAGATGTGAGGCGAGCGGCTGCGCTTTCGCTGGGAATGCTGGGCAATAACAGTGCTTTTACTCCATTGTTGAATCTTTTAGGGGATGAAGACCAAGATGTGCGTAGTTTCGCCGCCATGTCTTTAGGATTCCTGGGAGATAAGAGAGCCATACCGGCTCTGGAGAAACTTCTTTTCCAGAGTGAAGAGCTCCAGAGAAAATTTGCGGCGGAGGCGCTCGGCAGATTAAGAGCAGGAACAGCCGTAGATAAATTAGAGTTAGTGGCGCGATATGATGCTGACTACAGGGTAAAGCGTGCCGCTCTAAATTCCATTAAAAAGATCAAGGAAGAGATCAAATCGCCTTGATTGCAGTTTTTTACCTGGAAATTCAGGAATGGTAATATGAAGTAATCCCATGATTAAATTTAGTACCGTGGTATTAATTCTTTCATGAGGGTTTGAACCATGAAATGTCCTAAATGCGGGTACGTGAGTTTCAATTACCTGGATAACTGCAAAAAATGCGGGAAGGACCTCCTGAAGATCAAGGAAGCTAAAAATATATTCGAACTTCCACCGGGCGACATTGCCTTACTCTATTATGATGAGGGAGCCCCTTCGGATAAAATGAGCCCAACCATAGAGGAGGAAATTCCCGAACAACTATCTGAAGCGGAGGTCGAGGAAACCAGAGTGGAAGAAGCAGGAGAGATTGCGGCTGAGTCGATTACTGCGGAGGAGGCCATCCACGAGGTAGAACCGCCACCCGAAACCGTCGAAATTGAGTCGGGCGAAGAGGAAGAGTTAATAGCTGAGATAGAAGAGGCCTCCGCCATGGCAGCGGTAGAGGAACTTGAAGATGGCGGCCTGGAGATGGAGCTGGGCGGGGAAGCGGGCGTTACCCTCACTGCCGATGAAGAAATACCGGAAGAGGCGGTGGTGGTGGAGGAACCCGAAGAGGGCGGCCTGGAGATAGATTTAGGCGGAGATGAGGGCGTTATCCTCACGACCGATGAAGAAATACCGGAAAGGGCGGTGGTGGAGGGACCCGAAGAGGGCGGCCTGGAGATAGAGTTAGGCGGGGATGAGGGCGTTACCCTCACGGCCGATGAAGAAACACTGGAAGATGCGACGGTGGAGGAACCGGCCATAGGCGAGCTGGAATCAAAAGAAGAAGAGGTTCAGGGGACGACTCCCACAAAGAGCCTCGAAGAAATTGACTTCGAAATGTCAGGGGATGTGGAAGAGGCCAAAGAATTGTCTCAGTCGACACCGGAGGAAGAACTATCTGACGACCCGGGAAAGCTTAAACCCAAAACAGGAGTCAGTGAGCTGGAGCTCGAAATAGAAGAGTTACTCGAAAAAGAGGAAGATGAAGAAGAGGAGCAGGAAGAAGAAGCATAATACCATGACAGGTCGATTTAAGTGGCTTGAACATGCAGGACAGCTTAATTGGAAGAGGTATCTGAGTTGTCTTTTATGTCTGGAGTGATACCCTCGTAAAGCTTTTTATCCCTCAATATTCTTATCACCTCGGAGTCAAGCGCACCCTCCTTAATGAATTCATCCAGTATCTGGAAAGCTTTATTCATTGGCATTGATTTCTTATAGGGGCGGTCTGCGGCTGTTAGCGCTTCATACACGTCGAGAACGGAAAGGATCCTGGACTGGATAGGAAGCTGGTCGGATTTCAGTCCGCAGGGATAACCTTTGCCGTTGAGCATCTCATGGTGTTGAGCGGCAAAGACGGGAACGTTGGCCAGGTCTTTGGTAAAAGGTATATTTTGAAGGATGTTCCTTGTATGAACCACATGGTTCTGTATGTCCATGTATTCCTCTGGGGTGAGAGATCCCTTTCGCACCGACAGGTTCTTATGCTCAAAATCGTCTAAAAACCTGTGCTCCAACCCCTGAGAGTCTATGTATCTGTCCTCGTAGATGTCATTTAGCCGGGTCAGGTCTTCATCTATAAGAAAACCGGGGATGTTTATCCTCTTGATGAATTCGATGTCGCTGTTGAACTCTTCTTTTCTGACCTGCAGGTCTTCTTCTATTCTTGCCAGCGCAGAGGGCTCGGGATCGCCGGCCGCCACTATCTGATTAAGGGCCTTCAAGGCGCCAACCTCTATGTCTTTAAGGAAGAAATTAAACCTGTTCTCGATAGCTTCGATCTTTTCCGGGGTCAGTTTGGTGGATTTTTCCAACACATGCTCACGCACGCCTATCTTGCCCAGGTCGTGGAGCCATCCTGCCATGCGTATCTCGTTTATCTGTTCCGGCGTGAATTGGACATCAGCGAAGGGGCCGTTTGTTTCCCGGTCTATGGCCTGAGCTATCCTTTCAGCCAGCATGGATACTCGCTGAGAGTGACCTGCGGTGTGAGGGCTTCTGGCGTCAATGGCCGAAGCGGAATACTGTACCAGCGCCTCGAAAAGTCCTTTTATCTGGTCCATGAGGCTGGTGTTATTGATAGCCACCGCCGCCTGTGAAGCGAGCGAGAGAACCAGTTCCTGCACGTCCTCGCCGAAGGGAATGACTCTTCCTCCTTCGTCCGTGGCGTTAATCAACTGGAGGACGCCGATCGTCTCGTCATCGTTGTCTTTCATGGGGATCACCAGGAGCGACCTGGTCCGGTAATCGTTGCGCTTGTCGAAGTCAGGGTTAAAGCTGTATTCCTTATCATCGCCTATCTGATAAGCATCTTCTATATTGAGAACATTCCCGGTCACGGCCACATAACCGGCCAGGCTTTTCGTGGTAAGAGGTATTTTAAAGGCTTTGAAGGGCGCCCTGGCATCGCCCGATCTTCGGTCGAGTGTATCGTTCTGGGCGACTACGAAGCTGAGCTCACTCTCCTCTGCGAGATAGAGACTTCCCGCATCGGCATTGCAGAAGCCTCTGGCTTCTTTGACTATCATCTCCAGCAGCGAAGTGAGATTATGCTCGCTGGAGAGCGAAATACCGATGCGGTTCAACCGCCGGATCTGTTCTTTCAGTTTATCGTAATCGTTCATCCAGACAGGTCCTTCTTCTCCTTGTTGCTCGCCCTTCGATTTATTATATTCTTACTGTTCGTGAGATAATCAATGCTCGAGTCATTCTAAAAACGTCATGAACCGGCCTATTTCTTTTCCTTCTTTGTAGTTTCTTCCAGCTGCAGTCCGCTCACATCTTCCGCTTCCTCTCCTTCGCTGACCTTTTCCATCTTTATCCTCAGACGAAGGTCATTGGGGCTGTCTGCGTTGGCGATGGTTTCTTCGTAGGAGATTCTTCCTTCTTTATAGAGGTCGTAAATGGCCTGGTCGAAAGTCTGCATTCCTTCCTGTATCCCTCCTGACATGGCCTCTTTGATGGTATCTATTTCACCTTTTTGCACCAGGTCCTTTACCCTGGGAGTGTCGATGAGTATCTCTATGGCTGCGGCCCTCTTTCCATCCACCGTTCTTATGAGCCGCTGAGAAATAATAGCCTTGAGGTTAAGGGATAATTGCATGAAAAGCGAAGGGTGGGTTACTGCGGGGAAGAAATTTAGAACGCGTTCCAGAGCCTGGTTAGCGTTGTTGGCGTGCAGCGTACCCATGCAAAGGTGGCCCGTTTCTGCGAAATGGATTGCCGACTCCATGGTCTCGAGGTCACGTATCTCTCCCACAAGGATAACATCCGGCGCCTGCCTTAGCGCACTCTTGAGAGCGTTGCCGAAGGAATGAGTATCGCTGCCGATTTCCCTCTGGGTGATGACAGATTTTTTATGTTTGTGGACGAATTCGACGGGGTCTTCGATAGTGATGATGTGCCCTGGTGAGTTTGAGTTTCTATAATCTATCATGGCCGCCATGGATGTCGACTTTCCGGAACCTGTTGCCCCCACTACCAGGATGAGGCCCATCTTGGTCATTATCAGGTCTTTAAGTACGGGAGGGAGTTTGAGATCATCGATAGTCATGATTTCTGTCTTTATCTGACGGATAACCAATCCCACTTCGCCGCGTTGCTTGAATATATTTACCCTGAAGCGGCCCATGTCAGGGTAGGCAAGGGCCAGATTCATTTCAAACTCACTTTCGAATTCCGTCTTCTGTCTATCATTCATTATGGAATAGGCTAGCTCTCTGGTTTCTGCGCCCTCCAGAGTCTTCTTCCCTGCGGGTCTCGTTATTCCCTGTATTCTATACATGGGGGGGGCTTCGGCTGTTATATAGATATCGGAGGCGTCATTATCGACCATGACTTTCAACAGGTCTTTAATTTCCATGGTGGGCTCCCTGGCTTAATGGAAGGTAGCTTCTCCGGTGGTTTATTTAAAGTTCAAGGATCAGGCTATCTGCTGCTGGAGCTTGGGACTCTTCATCATGGCCTCTTCCCTGTTGATGAGTCCCCTCTTAATCAATTCCTCCAGAGATTGTTCGATTGTCTGCATTCCAAATTTTTGCCCGGTCTCGATTATGGAGGGCAGTTGGTGAATCTTGTTTTCCCGGATAAGGTTGCGAACGGCGGGCACGCCTAACATAATCTCATGTGCGGCTACTCGTCCCTTGCCGTCTTTCTTTTTGCAGAGGGTTTGAGAGATTACCGCTCTTATACCTTCCGCAAACATGGCCCTGACCTGGGACTGTTCATTGGCGGGAAACACGTCTATTATCCGGTCCACTGTTTTAGGCGCGCTGCTGGTGTGCAGTGTGCCGAAAACAAGGTGCCCGGTTTCGGCTGCCGTCAACGCCAGAGATATCGTTTCGAGGTCTCTCATCTCTCCCACCAGTATGATATCGGGGTCTTCACGCAGGGCGCTCCTGAGCGCGTTGGCGAAGGAATGAGTATGTGGTCCGAGCTCCCTCTGATTGACGAGGCAGCCTTTCGATTTATGGACGAATTCTATAGGATCTTCTATGGTAAGTATGTGGCCCATACGTTCATTGTTTATCTGATCTACCATTGCGGCCATGGTGGTGGATTTCCCGCTGCCGGTGGGTCCCGTAACCAGTACCAGACCTTTCTCTGTCCTGCTGACGTCCTTTAACACTTTGGGGAGCCCGAGTTGCTCGAAACTCAGGATCTCGGTAGGTATCTGCCTGAAAACTGCCGAATCCCCTCGTCGCTGAACGAAGCAATTGACTCTGAACCTGGCTATATCTCCGAGCTCTATGGAGAAGTCGAGTTCGTGTATCTCCTCGAAGGTTTTTATCTGTTTCTCATTCATTATCTCATAGACCATCCTGTGCACGTCCTCTTTGACCAGAGGCGGCATCTTCACTTTTCGCATTTCTCCGTGCACACGTATCATGGGGGGTTCGCCGGAACTCAGGTGAAGGTCGGAGGCCTCCGACTTGACTGCGAACATGAGCAGCTCTGATATATCCATCACATACCTCTTAGAATAAAAAAGTTAAATTGAAGGCCCGAATATCTTATGACCCTATTCTTGGTCATTGTCTGTAGTCGATGTATATGTGACGATGTTAGAATATATCTCGAATTTTTCATAAGGAAGGGTTGCCGCATATAAAGGTGGACCTTGTGCCTGCCCCGGGCGACCACAATGGCCGCTACTGCTAAAAGATACGACAAAAGAATTTCGTTGAACCATATCGGAACCGCAAATTCTTCTTATTTCCAAAGTCCTAATGGCAAATTTGGGTTTTTTCTGCTACTGATTTCAGGGCCGGGAATCCCTCCATCAAATTGATAAAGAGCCGCTGGCGAAAAAGACTTAAAACTCATATTTCACATTCGGTAATTTAACATGGAGATATACATTAGACAAGGCCTTTTTGGCTGCAAGCTCAGGCTTCGATCGACCAGGAAGCGAAATTGCAAGCCTCTTTTATACTATCTGTGGCTTCATGGCAGGTGAACCCGCGCAGACTTCCGCTCACAATCAGCTTCAGGGTAAAAAACTGTGTGAAAGCTGGCGTAGAGGCTACAGCGTATGCGAGGTATGCAATAAAATCACTACAGAGATGTAACTTATGTGGGACTTACCCCAATTTTCAGTCTGCTGTCGGTGTTTTTGATTTAAGACTAATCATTTAGGGAGCTATACAAGTGGAATAGTGGCTTTTCAACCCTGGCCGCAAAAGCAGACCCTGGGTGCGGTCACAGAAGGTTTAGTTTATCAGCGTTTCCCCGGCGTGCAGGAACGCACTGCGAAACACTAGACTGCACTCCTGCCCGGAAACAGGCCTATTGCCTGTGCTGCAGGCTCTCCTCGCTCGACAGCGGGCTATTGATCTGGATTCCCGCTTCCGCGGGAATGACACAGGGGAGCGGGAATGATATAAGGATACCCACCCTTTTAAGGGTGGGAGCTTCACTCAACGCGTTGAATGCGCGGACCGAACCCCCGGATTTATCCGGGGGATTCTTTTTTGGGGTAACTCCTGTTAACTTATGCTCTTGTATCAACGTCTAATGCTGTAGTATATAGATTGTTTGTGACCGAATCTGAATATCCTGTGGCAGCTTGCCGAAAATCGAATTTAAAGCTTCATCTCCTAATCTTCGAGGCAGGGCGCCAATGCCGTTTGCTGTCAACTATTTAAAATGCAACTGTTAAATATTGTTATTGTGTATAGAAATCGAGGCGAAGTCTGTTGGCAAGACCTTTGTTGAATTCAATCGGTTAATACTGTTCGAAAATAATATAACGGTTAAGCATAGAGGTGTGCCTTTTTGAATGCTATAGAAATTCGGGAGTTGGTTAAGGCTTACCGCGGGCGGAGAGTGGTGAATGAGGTGAGTTTGCGCATCGATGCGGGGGAAGTGGTCGGTCTCCTGGGTCCGAACGGCGCAGGCAAAACCACCACCTTCTATATGATCATAGGAATGATTAAGCCCGACAGTGGAAGCGTGCACTATAACGGCCGGGACATCACCTACCTGCCCATGTATCAGCGGGCCCTCATGGGCATCGGTTACCTCCCTCAGGAGACCACGGTATTCAGGAAGCTCTCGGTTCGGGAGAACATCCTGGCCGTCCTGGAAAACAAAAAAATGAGCAGGAAGGAGCGGGAGCGAAAGACGCAGGATTTGCTAAACGAATTCAATATAACTCATATAAGCGGAACCAAAGGATATGCCTTGTCGGGGGGAGAGAGCCGGCGGCTGGAGATTGCCCGGGCCCTCGCTACTTCACCTTCCTTCTTACTGCTCGACGAGCCCTTCACGGGCATAGACCCTATAATGGTAGCCGAACTTCAGAAGATAATTTTCAGTCTGAAAGATAGGGGTATAGGAATACTCATAACAGACCATAACGTCAGGGATACCCTCGATATTACCGACCGCGCCTATATCATAAGCGAAGGCTGTGTGCTGGAGAGCGGCACGCCCCACGAGATAGCCGAAAGCGAGGGGGTGCGCAAGGTGTACCTTGGGGACAAATTTCAAATGAACTATAATAAAATAGATGAAAAGTCGGTGATGAAGAGCGTCGGGGAGATGAAGGCTTCAATGGAGGATATTCTTGGCGAGCTGAAACGCCTTGGCGGCGATGTAAAGGGACGAGGGGAAACATAAAAATGACCAACTATTTCTCACAAACTTTTTTTGCCCCCAACCGTTTGGGAAGAAAGCCGTGCTGGATGCTGCTGACAATACTGGCACTGGGTCTGCTTTGGGCGCAAATGGGCACGGCCGTAGCAGCTTCCAGCGGACTGAAGATAAACCTTAATGTGGCCGAGCATCATCTGAGCAACGGATTGCAGGTGCTCATTCTGGAAGACCATGCCAGCCCGGTGGTTTCTGTGCAAATATGGATGCGCGTGGGTTCCAGGAACGAGAAACCGGGTTACACGGGAATTTCACACCTCATAGAGCACATGATATTCAAGGGTACGGAAAAAGTGGGACCGGAGGAGTATTCACGAATAGTTCAGAAGCATGGGGGTACCGAGAACGCCTTCACTTCTATGGACGTAACGGTTTACCATTCCGTTCTCCCATCCTCGCAACTCGAGCTGATATTGAAATTGGAAGCGGACCGGATGTTCAACGCCCTTTTCCTGCCAGATGAATACCTTTCCGAGCGGGATGTGGTATTGGAGGAACGGAGGCTGAGGGAAAATTCACCCTTTTCGAACATGATAGAAGAGTTGAGGGCGGCGGCGTTCAAGGCGCATCCTTACCGCTGGCCGGTCATAGGCTGGATGAGCGATCTGAAAAAAATCGACCTGGACAGAGCGGTCGAGTACTGGAAGACTTATTACGTTCCCAACAATGCTACGCTTATAATAAGCGGAGATGTGAATAAAGATGAGGCTCTATCGCTGACCGAAAAGTATTTCGGACCCGTTCCTCGGAGACCCGACCCACCCCTGTTGATAACCGAAGAACCGGAGCAGCGAGGGGAAAAGATAGTTACCGTTTACAGGGACGTTAAGATACCTATTATGGCCGTCGCATATCACGTGCCTAAGTTCAACAATGAGGATTCATTTACGCTGGATGTGATTGCGAGCATACTCGGCGATGGTGAGAGCTCGAGGCTATATAGAAAAATGGTCTATGAGCAACAGACCGTAACCTCCGTGGGTGCAGACTCAGACTCCAGCCTGGATCCCGGGCTCTTTTCCTTATATGCGGTGATGCAAAAGGGACATAAACCGGTTGAAGCCGAAAAGTCGATACTGGAGGAAATCGAGCGCCTGAAGGAGGCGCCTGTTCTGGACAAGGAGTTGAAGAAAGCCGTTAACGGTTCGCTGAGCGCCTTCGTATCGAGACAGCAATCCGTGCGGGGGCAAGGGATGCTGTTGGGGCGCTTTAGCCTGCTGAGCAGCTACAAGCTGATGGAAGATTACGTTGACAGGCTAAGCGCAGTAACCAAAGAGGACATCATGAGAGTTTCACAAAAATACTTCAATCACAAGAACAGGACAACGGTATATCTTATTCCCGAAGAAAATAAAGGGAATAAGTCGGAATGATCGAAAGGAACGATAATGCCTGTAAGATGCGTTTATAGATATTTGGCGGTTCTTGTTGTAGCGGCTATGATGTTAAGCGCCGGAGCCGTCACAGCGAATGCTGCAGGGGAAGAGACTTCTTCGCCCGGCGCTTACTCCCTGCCCAAAGAGAAATTCATCCTCCCCAATGGACTCACGGTGGTGGTTGTTGAAAAACACAAACTGCCTCTGGCGTACATAGAGCTGCTGGTAAAGGGCGGCTCACTTTACGAGCCTGAGGGGAAAGCGGGATTGGCAAACCTCACAGGCAGGTTGCTCGATAAGGGCACCTATACGAAAACGGCGCCGGAGATAGCCGAGAGTCTCGACCTGATAGGCGCCTCACTTTCTGTAAATCCCGGCAAGAGCGCCACCACCATCAGCCTATCCGTACTCGCCAAGGATGTGGAAGAGGGGCTAAACATATTCAACCAGGTGCTAACGGACGCTGCATTCAGGGAGGAAGAACTGGAGCGTGAAAAGAAGAAGGTCCTCTCGGAGATAGCTCAAAAGAAGGACAGCCCAAAGAGCCTCGTTGGTGACGCCATACTGGATATGGTCTATAAGGGCCATGCCATGCGCAGGCCGGTTGAAGGTTATGAAGGGACAGTACCGGGAATCACCAGAAATGACGTTCTGAGTTTCTACCATGACTATTACGCACCCAATAACAGCATACTGGTGATGGTGTCCGATATGTCCAGGGACGAGATGCGCCGTATTGCGGAGCATTACTTCGGAAATCTCCCGGCCTCAGAGGGAAAACGGGGCGGAGCCTGGAAGAGAGGTCTGGTGCCGCAGTTGAAGCTTTCCCCTCCCAACCGGGAGATAAGCAAGAAGGTGCGCCTGATAGATAAAAAGGACGTCAACCAATCGTACGTCGCCTTGGGGATGCTATCTATAAAGCGCAACAATCCCGATTATAACGCCTTACGGGTTATGAACTACATAATGGGAGGCGGCGGTTTCGTTTCTCGCATGCTCAAGCTCATAAGATCAAAAGAAGGACTGGCCTACTCGGTCTATTCATACCCGGTCCCCGGGAGTATATTCAAAGGGTACTTCCTCGCATCACTCGAGACCAAAATCGCCACGACATCCAGGGCCTTGAACATGATGCTGGACGTGATGAGGGAAATGAGAGAGAAACCAGTCACGGAACAAGAGCTTAGCGAAGCGAAGAGCTTCTACGAAGGGAGCCTTGCCAGGAGGATGGAGACCTATCCTGATGTGGCACGATTGATAATTAACCAGGAGTTTTACGGGTTAAAGGATAGTTATTACGTTAAAGACATCGAAGAAATAAAGAGGCTGACAAGAGAAGACATCCTGCGCGTGGCCCGGAAATATATTGACCTCAATAATTACAACATTGCCATCGTCACTAAAGTCGCAGATCTGAAACTCGAAATCGTTGGTATAGACGAGAACATGATAGAGAAAAAAGGTATATAGACAACAGAGAACGAATCTCCGTTATCCGTTAATTGTTGATGCTTGTGAAAGAATTGCATATTGTCTTGCCCTCTAATATATACTTGTCATTCCCGCGAAAGCGGGAATCCGATGTTTTCGAGTTTAATGACGGCTATGAATAATATGAGCATTGATGGAGAGTACCATGTACAAAGAATCGAAGATCATATATTTCGATAAAAGGGGACCGGAGAACACGGAGATGACGCTCCAGGCGGCGCTTGAAAGGGCGGAGGAGCTGGGCATCGAACACGTGGTAGTCGCCTCGGGGCGTGGGGAGACGGCGCGCAGGCTCCTCTCACTGGCTAAAGACTGCAGCTATGGCGGGAATGTCATTGTGGTTTCCTCTCACGCCGGTTTCTTCAAACCAGGGCAGGCAGAGCTTCAACCTCAAGTCAGAGAAGAGCTTGAGAGGGAAGGGGCCAAAGTTTTCCTGGGGACCCATGCCCTGAGCTCTGTCTCACGTTCCTTCAGGCTGGAGTGGCGGGGGATAGACATGCTGGAGACCATCGCCGAGTCTCTTCGGAGATTCTCGCATGGAATAAAGACTGGCATAGAGATTAGCATAATGGCTGCCGATGCCGGCCTCATCCCTGTGGATAGAGATGTCATCGCCATCGCTGGAAAGGCCAGGGGGGCCGATTCGGCCATAGTGCTCAAGCCTGCTCACATGAACGGCTTCTTCGACCTCAAGGTGCGGGAGATAATAGCCATGCCCAGGGAATAGTCGGGAAGGTAATTCTCTCTGCTTCGATAGTGAATCCTGAAAAAGTGGTTGTAGCAAAACAAAAACCGTAGGAGCGCCTTCCAGGCGCGAAAAATCGCGGCAAGATGCCGCTCCTACAGGGGGCATGGGGAATCCAGGAAATTTCAGGTAATCGTGAAAACCCCGGAACAGCTACTTTTTCAGCGTTCACCGATAGTTGATTTGTGGAGAGTGCTACCGCCATTCGTACTCTTCCAGGCCGAGTTCCTCGAGCTTCCGGCGGGAGGGGAGGCCGGTCTCTTTTTCCCATCCGCGTTCGTCATAGTAGTCGTCCAGCATCCTCTCCACATCTTCTTCCTTCAGCTCTGTGGTTCGATAGT
>CAYVLI010000005.1:22431-28353 GCA_964452105.1 uncultured Nitrospinota bacterium | reverse complement strand
TTACGAGGTCTGCTTCGTTCCTTATGGAATCTTCGAAGTGAGTGAGGTATCTGCCGACTTCCCTTTTCCTGTGAGCGTCGCTCCCTCCGATACCGGCTATTTTAAGTTCCTTCCACGCCCGTTCTGCTTTCATGGTATCGATTATCATGTGATTGGGGGTGAGCACTTCTATTCCATCGAGTTCGAGATGGTAAACTTCGTCGCCCAGGCCAAGTTTTTCACGATAGGGATGGGCGGCCAGAGCCACGCCCCCTGCTTCATGGACCTTCTCCACTATCTCCTTTACTGAGTGTTTTTCTTCTATCTTGCTATAGAATCCGAAAACCAGAATATCGGCCTGGGTAATTTCATCCTCGAGGTAACCGCGCAGTTCCTGCCCTATGAGGATTTTTAAGTTCCATGCTCTGGTCTTTTCAAACAATTCTGAGACCTCACCCGCATTCCAGGGGATGTCATGCTCGGTGAGTACTATGCCGTCTATCTTCATTTTAATGGCTTGTCTGGCGGCTGCTTTAGGTGAAAGGTGGCTGCAGGGGGAGTATCGGTTGGTATGAAGATGCAGGTCCAGTAAGCTGCCCATGGTCCTCTTTAAAAGTTGTAGTGTGGATTTTGCATCGATGTTAATGCACTCAAGCCCCGACCCGGCGGGAGGAGAATTATCTGCCCTCACGCATTGCGCGAATCTTGAGTCGCAGGGCGTTCAAACTGATGAATCCATCGGCGTCCTTCTGAGAATAGACCTTGTCCGCTTCAAAGGTAGCGAACTGGTCGCTGTACAGGCTGAATTCGGATTTACGGCCTACCAGTATGCAGTTGCCCTTGTAGAGCTTCAGGCGCGCGGCGCCGGTGACGCCTTTTTGCGATTCGTCTATGCAGGCCTGCAGCATATCGCGCTCCGGAGAGAACCAGAACCCGTTGTATATGGATTGCGAGTAGCGGGATATGAGCGAGTCGCGGATGTTCATGACTTCCCGGTCCATGGTGATGGATTCCACGGCTCTGTGGGCTACATGGAGGATGGTGCCGCCGGGGGTTTCGTAAACGCCGTGGGATTTCATACCCACGTATCTGTCCTCGACCATGTCCACCCGGCCTATGCCGTTTTCGCCTCCCAACCGGTTCAGGTGTTCGAGCAGTTGTGCGGGCGACATGGGCTTTCCGTCCACGGCCACGGGGTTCCCGTCCTGATATTCTATCTCTATATAGGTGGGTTTATCGGGCGCTTTTTCGGGTGAGCTGGTGAGGATGAACATATCCTCGTCCGGCTCCAGCCAAGGGTTTTCCAGAATGCCGCCTTCGAAGCTCATGTGGAAGAGGTTGCGGTCCATGCTGTAGGGCTTGTCCCTGGTGACCGGCACCCAGAGCCCCTTGGCCTCTGCATATTCCATGAGGGATTCCCGAGAGTTAAGCTGCCACCGGCGCCAGGGTGCTATTACCTTTATGGAGGGGTCTATGCTGTAATAGGTAAGCTCGAAGCGCACCTGGTCGTTTCCCTTGCCCGTGGCCCCGTGCGAGACGGCGTCTGCTTTTTCCTCGGCGGCTATCTCCATCTGTTTTTTGGCGATGAGGGGCCTGGCTATGGAGGTGCCCAGCAGGTAGTGGCCCTGGTACACTGCGTTGGCCCTGAGCATGGGGAACACATAATCTTTGACGAACTCTTCCCGCAGGTCCATTACGTAAGCCTTCTGTGCACCGACTTCGAGGGCCCTGTTTTCGACTCCGGACAGGTCTTCGCCCTGGCCGAGATCGGCGGTAAAAGCAACAATCGGGCAGTTGTCGTATTCATCGAGCAGCCATTTGAGGATTACCGAGGTATCCAACCCTCCGGAATAGGCCAGCACTATCTTTTTAACCTTGTCAACCACTTTATCTTCCCTTTCCATCTATGTTTTTTGAAGGATACGAAAAATCCGGATTAATACTTCTCGAATACTTCTTTGAGGCAATTCAGCGCCTTGTCGGCCTCATCTATTGTCACGATAAGGGGTGGAAGGAGCCTGAGTACGTTGCCCATCGTGCAGTTAATCAGGAAGCCTCCGGCCATACATTCTTTGACTATGTCCGCCCCTTCGAAATCTATCTCCATTCCTATGAGCAGGCCTTTTCCCCTTACTTCTTTGATGAAACCGTACTGGCTCTTGAAATCTTCCAGTTCGCCCATGAGATAGGTTCCTACCTCACGACAGTTTTCCAGCATATTTTCTTCTATGACCGCGCTCACTGCAGCAACTCCGGCCGCAGCGGCCAGCGGGTTCCCGCCGAAGGTGGAGGCGTGGGTGCCGGGCCCGAAGGATGCGGCCACTTCTTCCCGGGCGAGCATCGCTCCCACGGCTGTCCCCCCTGCAAGGGATTTGGCCAGGGTCATTATGTCGGGGCTGACGCCGTAGTTCTGATAGCAGAAGAGTTCTCCTGTCCTGCCGATGCCGGTCTGCACCTCGTCGAAAATGAGGAGTAAACGCTGTTCATTGCAGAGTGTTCGCAGCCGTGCGAGGTAATCCTCAGAGGGGACGTTGACGCCGCCTTCTCCCTGGATGGGTTCGACCATGACGGCGCAGGTCTCGGGAGTTACTGCTTCTTCAACCGCTTTCACGTCGTTGAAGGGCACGTACTTGAAGCCGGGGAGCATCGGCTCGAAGCCCTTGTGGAATTTTTCCTGCCCCGTGGCCGTTATGGTTGCCATGGTACGGCCGTGAAAGGACATATTCATGGTTATTATCTCGTACTTCCCCTGGTCGATATTATCCTTGGCATATTTTCGAGCGAGTTTGATGGCTGCTTCGTTGGCCTCGGCGCCGCTATTGCAGAAGAATGCGCGATCCGCAAAAGAGTTGTCCGTGAGTATCCCGGCCAATTCGATCTGGGGCTTGATGTGGTAGAGATTGGACACGTGAATCAGCTCTCCTGCCTGTCTGCGGATGGCTTCCACCACCCGGGGGTGGCAGTGGCCCAGGTTGTTCACGGCCAGGCCGCTCACGAAGTCGTAGTACATCTTTCCATCTGAGTCCCATACCCTGCATCCTTCGCCCCTTACCAGAACTATCGGGAAACGACCGTATGTAGGACATATAACCTTGTTGCCTGTTTCTATGAGTTTTTGGGTATCCATGCGAGACCCCCGGATTTGTATTGATGATGAAGGGTTGTGATAGAGATAAGCATCTCACTCCGGGTACAACATAATATCAGAGACTCGAATCGGTTACCACATTTTTATCGGCGGATTGGTCGTCATGAATAGAAAAAAGATATGAGGATGGGAAGGGCGCCCGGTCAGGGAAGTATCTGTGTGCCTATGCCCTTGTCCGTGAATATTTCCAGGATGAGGGCATGGTTGACCCTGCCGTCTATGATGTGGGTCTTGACCACGTTGTTCTCGAGGGCGCTGAGGCAGGCGCCGACCTTGGGGAGCATGCCGCCGGATATAACGCCGGTTCGGGTGAGTTCGTCGGCCTGTTCCTTCGTCAGTGTGGGAAGGAGTTTACCGTCTTCATCCTGTATGCCGGGCACGTCCGTCATGAAGATGAGCTTCTCGGCTTTGAGGGCGGAGGCTATGGCTTCGGCAGCCAGGTCTGCGTTTATGTTGTAGGATTCCCCTTCTCCGCCTATGCCGATTGGCGCTATGAGGGGGATGAAACCGTTTTGCTCCAGCACCCTGATTATGCCTGGGTTAACGTAGTCCACCTTTCCCACCAGGCCCATATCCACAGGCTCTTTTCCTGGTTCGGGCGGTACGGTCAATTTGGAGGTTCTGATAAGCCCCCCGTCCTTGCCGCACAGGCCAACCGCCCGGCCTCCGTTCTGGTTTATCAGGGCCACTATCTCCTTGTTTATCCTGCCCATCAGGACCATCTCGACGATTTCCATGGTTTCGGGATCTGTAACGCGCATCCCGTTGACGAACACCGATTTCTTCCCCAGCTTCTTCATCATCTCGCCTACCTGAGGCCCGCCGCCGTGCACTATAACAGGGTTGATGCCCACGTACCGCATGAGTATTACGTCGAGTGCGAAGTCCCTCTTGAGGCTCTCGTCTAACATGGCCGCGCCGCCGTACTTGACTACGAAAGTCTTTCCGAAGAAAGAGCGGATGTAAGGCAGTGCCTCGATGAGTATTTTTGCTTTTTCGATCAATTTTTCCATAGCGGTTCAGGACTCATGGCGCGGGTTATGCCGTGCGTGTTTACTCTTAGCGCGCGCCGTAATGTTATAAAATGTAGCGGCTCAGGTCCACGTCTTTCACGATGTCTTCCAGCTTTTCCATGACGTAGGCTGAGTCTATGGTTATTTCCGTCTCGTCGTAGTCGGGCGCTTCGAATGATATGTCGTCCAGAAGCTTTTCCATGATGGTATGCAGACGCCTGGCGCCGATGTTTTCGGTGCGGTTATTGACCAATTCGGCCAGTGAGGCAATCTCCTCGAGGGCGTCCTGGGTGAAGTCAAGTTGGATGTTTTCTGTTTTCATCAGCGCTATATACTGCTTGATGAGAGCGTTCTCGGGCTCGGTGAGAATCTTTATAAACTCTTCCTTACCCAGGGGGCCCAGTTCCACGCGTATGGGGAACCTCCCCTGCATCTCGGGTATGAGGTCAGAGGGTTTGGAGGCGTGGAAGGCGCCCGCGGCGATGAACAGTATATGATCCGTCTTGACCATGCCGTATTTGGTCACCACCGTGGAGCCTTCCACGATGGGCAGGAGGTCACGCTGTACGCCTTCGCGGGACACGTCCGGTCCGGCTACCGTTTCCCTTCCGGTTATCTTGTCCAGTTCGTCCAGAAATATGATGCCGGATTGTTCCAGGCGATCTATGGCTTCCTTGTTGACCTTGTCCATGTCGATGAGTTTGTTGGCTTCCTCGGCGGTGAGGATTTCGAGCGCTTCCGGAACGTTAACTTTGCGCTGCTTCTTGCGCTGAGGGAATATGCCGCCCAGCATATCTTTGAGGTTGATGTCTATGTCTTCCACTCCGGCTCCGCTAATGACCTCTATCATGGGGAAGGAGCGCTCCGGCACCTCCAGTTCCACCTGCCTGTTGTCGAGCTTGCCTTCTCTGAGATATCGTCGGAATTTTTCTCTGGTGGCCTGGTGGCTATCTCTGGTCTCTTCTTCTCCGGGCGCCTCTTCGTTATCGACATGAACGCCGAATTCCCTTCTGTGGACGGGGGGAGCAGGTATGAGCAGGTCGAGGACTTTCTCTTCAGCCATGACCCTGGCTTTTTCCTTGACCTGGTCGGTCATCTCCTTGTGGACCATGTTCCTGGAAATCTCGGTCAGGTCTCTTATCATGGATTCTACGTCCCGACCCACGTAGCCCACTTCGGTGAACTTTGTGGCTTCCACTTTGAGAAAAGGGGATCTGGCCAACGAGGCGAGGCGGCGGGCTATCTCGGTTTTGCCCACTCCTGTCGGGCCTATCATTATTATGTTTTTTGGAGCCACCTCGTCTTTTAGCTCTGGCGGCAACTGCTGCCTGCGCCACCTGTTTCGAAGGGCGGTGGCCACCGAACGCTTGGCCTTGTCCTGGCCGATTATATACTTATCAAGTGCTTTTACGATCTGTTTCGGCGTCAACTGTTCCATAATTTTATCTGTGGTCCCTCTGGGTTAAAGTTCCTCTATGGTTATGTTTTCATTGGTGTACACGCAGAGGGAAGCCGCTATGAGCATGGCTTCCTCTACTATCTGACGGGCGTCAAGGTCTGAATGGTTCAGCAATGCGGTGGCCGCTGCCTGGGCGAAGCCGCCGCCTGAGCCTATTCCTATCACACCCTGGTCCGGCTCTATGACGTCTCCGGTGCCTGAAAGGATCAGCATGTATTCCTTGTCGGCTACTGCCAACAGCGCCTCCAGCCTTCTGAGTATGCGGTCTGTACGCCAGTCCTTGGCCATCTCGACGGCGGCCCGGGCCAGGTTGCCCTGGTTTT
>CAYVLI010000005.1:18150-22331 GCA_964452105.1 uncultured Nitrospinota bacterium | reverse complement strand
GTACGCCAGTCCTTGGCCATCTCGACGGCGGCCCGGGCCAGGTTGCCCTGGTTTTCCCCCAGCTTCGACTCGAAGCGCGAGAAGAGGGCAAAGGCGTCCGCGGCTGCGCCTGCAAATCCTGCGAGCACTCTGTCTTTATAGAGCTTCCGGACCTTCCTGGCGCTGTGCTTCATTATGATGTTACCCACGCTCACCTGGCCGTCGCTGGCCATGACCACCTTGCCCTGGTGCTTCACTACCAGCACCGTGGTGGACCTTATTTTCGATTTTTTTCTCGCTCTCGGATGCGCCTGGTCGTAAACCTGCATCAGCTTATCCAGTTCCAGGTGGGTGTAAATTTGGGTGCTGGAGAGGCTGGCGTGGCCTAACAGTTCCTGTATGGTCCTGAGGTCTGCCCCTGCGTTAAGCAGGTGGGTGGCGAAAGTATGCCTCAACGAATGCGGGCTCAGCTTTTTGTTCATGGCCCCTTTCCTGATGAGCCTGGAGAGGATGTCGCGCACGCCCCTGTCCGTGAGCCGTTTCCCTCTGTTGTTGATGAACAGCTCACCTCCGCCGCCTGTGCCGCTTTTTCCCCGTAGTTTATCCATGTTTTCCATATATTTCTCCAGTGCCTTTGCCGCGGGTATCCCCAGAGGGATGATGCGTTCTTTCCCCCCCTTGCCTCTGACCTTGACGAACCTGCTGTGGAGGTCTATGTTCCCTTTATCGAGTGAGACAAGCTCACCGACCCTCATGCCCGTGGCGTAGAGCGTCTCAATGATGGCGCGGTTTCTGAGGGCCAGAGCGTCTTTGCCGCCGGTGAGTCCTATCAGGGCGTACATTTCGTCTATATTAAGGAATGACGGTATATGTTTCTCTTTTTTGGGAGAGGTTACCAGACGCACTTTGTTGGTCTTTATGTGCCCTTCCCGCTCCATAAATTTGAAGAAGGTCCTTATGGCGGACAGTTTCCTCGATACGGTGGTCGTGCTCAGGCCGGCGCTGTATAGCTTTCCCATGAACGAACGCACCGTGAGATGGTTGACTTCCTCCAGCCTGACGTTGACATGGTCGTCGTGGGCGGCCTCCATTTCGAGATATTTTACAAGTTGCTCAATATCCTTTATGTAGGCGCGGACAGTATGGGGAGAATAGTTGAGCTCCAGGGTCAGATGCCTTTTGAAATCCTCCAGATGAGAGACCAAACAGCCACCTCTCCAGGTTGGAATCTATTACTTTACGTATATACCGTTTCGTTCTCCGTCCACGCTCTAAGATCGGCCAGCGCCCTCTCCGCCTGAGCCTTCCGTCTCTGGCGTTTATCCCTCACTTTATGAGGAAGCTGCGGCAGCAGGCCGAAGTTCATACACATGGGCTGGAATTTCTCTGTTTGCGGATTTGAAATATATGAAAGCAGGCTCCCGTGGGCAGTGGTGGAGGGTAAAGTAAGGGCGTCCAGGCCGCTGCTCAGCCGGGCAGCATTTATTCCCGCTATTATTCCCGTCGCAGTGGATTCCATGTAGCCTTCTACGCCTGTTATCTGGCCTGCGAAGATGATGTTTTCGTTTTCCCGTAGCTGAAGGGTGGGGTGCAGCAGGTGTGGAGAATTTATAAACGTGTTCCTGTGCATGCTCCCTTTTCGCAGGAATACCGCTTTCTCAAGGCCTGGTATCATGCGGAAGATCCTCTCCTGCTCGGGGTAAGCCAATCTCGTCTGGAAACCTACCATGCTGTACATGGTTCCTTCCCTGTTTTCTTTGCGCAGCTGGGCTACCGCGTAAGGGCGGTGCGCCGTTCTCGGGTCTTCAAGCCCCACCGGTTTCAGCGGGCCGAAGGCCATGGCGTCTCTGCCCAGTTTGGCCCGCTCTTCTATGGGCATGCATCCCTGAAAGTAGATTTCTCTTTCGAACTTCTTGAGAGGGGCGCAACCGGCGGAGATTAGGGCGCTCTGGAAGCGGTAATACTGCTCTTCGTCCATGGGGCAATTGAGGTAATCGAGGCCCCCTTTGCCGTATCTGGATGCGAAGTAGGTTGTTCTATAATCGATGCTTTCGGCGTCCACTATGGGCGATATGGCATCGTAAAAGTACAGGTATTCGCTGCCGATGAGCCGTCGGATGGCATTCGAGAGGTTATCGGATGTAAGGGGCCCTGTTGCGACGACCATCGGAGCGTCAAAGCTCAGCTCTGTAATTTCCCGGCGCATAACCGTGATGTTTCCATGACTGCTCACGGCATCGGTGATGGAGGATGCGAACTTGTTGCGGTCTACGGCCAGAGCTTGCCCGGCGGGAACTCTGCTATGTCGGGCGACTCTCATGATGATGGAGTTCATGTGCCGCATTTCCTCCTTGAGCAAGCCTGAAGCAGTTTCCCGGGAATCGGCTTTGAGCGAGTTACTGCATACCAACTCTCCCATCAGGCCCGTGCGGTGCGCGGGGGTCATGGTAAAGGGCCTCATCTCGAAAAGCAGGACCCGGGCGCCCCTTTCCGCCGCCTGCCAGGCCGCTTCGGACCCGGACAGCCCTGCGCCGATTATGATTACATCAAACTTGCTCATCTTCACTCGAGTGGAACCGTTTAGCAAGGATAGAAAACGACATCTGATTTTCAGGCTTCCCTGGAGCGTTCCAGGGAGTGATCGGGAAATCAGGCGGTGCTCTCTTCGGCTTCTTCTTCCAGCGCTTCCGTATATCCGCAATTTTTATCGGGACACTGCAGGCGCTTTCCTTCGGTTCGAGAATATTTTTCCAGCAGATAGGGATGGCCGCAGTCGGGACATTCAGTGTCCACCGGTTTATCCCACACGGCGAAGCGGCATTCGGGATATTTGCTGCACCCATAGAATGTCCTGCCCTTCTTCGTGCGTCTCGGCACTACCTGACCGTCACATCCTTCCTGCGGGCATTTTATACCGGTTTCGACCGGTTTTGTGTTTTTGCATTCGGGGTAAGCCGAGCAGGCCAGGAACTTTCCGTAACGTCCTTCTTTTACGACCATGGGGCTGCCGCATTTTTCGCAGGTCTGGTCCGTAGATTCTTCCTGCTTCGGCCCCTGGGATTCTTCCGCCCCTATGTTTCTGGTATTCTTGCATTCGGGGTAAGCCGAGCAGGCCAGGAATTTTCCGTAACGTCCTTCTTTTACGACCATGGGGCTGCCGCATTTTTCGCAGGTCTGGTCCGTAGATTCTTCCTGCTTCGGCCCCTGGGATTCTTCCGCCCCTATGTTTCTGGTATTCTTGCATTCGGGGTAAGCCGAGCAGGCCAGGAATTTTCCGTAACGTCCTTCTTTTACGACCATGGGGCTGCCGCATTTTTCACAGGTCTCGTCGCTCACTTCCTGAACGGCGGCAGAGCTTTCTTCTCCTTCCGTGCCAGGCATGGGAGAGGTATTTTTGCACTTGGGGTAGGCCGAACAGGCCAGAAAGGGCCCGCTCTTGCTCAGCCGCACTACCATGGGGCTCCCGCACTTCACGCAGATTACTCCGGTCTCTTCCCCTTTGACGCTTTTCATATCCGTCTCGGCTTTTTGTAAATATTTCAGGAAGCCCTCATAAAAGTCCGAAATGGTATCGCCCCATCGGCGCTGGCCGTTCTCGATGCGGTCGAGCTCTTCTTCCATCCTGGCGGTAAATTCTACATCCAGGATGGTTGGAAAATTTTCCACCAGCTTTTCCGTCACCAGCATCCCCAGGGGCGTGGGTTTGAACTTCCTCTCTTCTACTTCAACGTAATCCCTGTTCCGAATTACGGTCAGAATAGATGTATAGGTGCTGGGGCGCCCTATCCCCTTTTCTTCCAGCTCCTTGATGAGGCTCGCTTCCGTGTATCTGGGGGGTGGCTGCGTGAAGTGCTGTTTGGGGTCCAGGTCCAGCAGCTTCAGAGTGAGACCCTCTTCGAGCTGGGGCAGCCTGTGCTCCCCTTTCTCCTTATCGCCGTTTTCCTTATTCCTATCGACTTCCTGCGCCTCTTCGTAGAGTATGATGAACCCCTGGAACTTCATGATCGAGCCGGTTGCCCTGAATTCATACTTTCCTGCTGTAATGTCTGCGGTGGTGGTATCGTAAACCGCTGAAGACATCTGAGAGGCCGTGAAGCGATTCCAGACGAGCCGGTACAGTGCATATTCGTCCTTCCCCAGGTGAGCTTTAATGGATTCAGGGCTTCTGGATGGTAGGGTCGGCCGTATGGCTTCATGGGCGT